>NZ_JABBWW010000043.1:0-41537 GCF_014161385.1 Microbispora sp. H10670
GCCGTCAGGCCATGCAGCCAGGACCGCTCAGCATCGGTCAACTCGATGGGTATTGCAGACGGACCCGGATGCCCCATACACATCAGGATAAGTATTTATCCGACGAATTTCAGGCGTATGGCACTAGCACGGATTCGGATACTGTGGCTCAGGCAGGCTAGGACCACTCTAACTGCCTAGGCCAAAAGTTCCCTCGGAACTCAGACCACGAAGACCTTGCATGCATCCTGCAACAGCGTTTCTAGGCGAGATTCGTATTGTCCTAGATCCCAGACTGGGAGTGAAGCAAGAGCCTGAGTGCAGGAGCTTTTGCTCAATTTGAACAGACCCTGTTTTTCGGAGAAAGACTTGTTTCCTGCTGTCACGTTGTCGCGTGGATCCCAATAAGAGAGGTTTCCGAGGCGATGCTTCCGTTCCTCCAGATGAGGATTTTTGTCGCCTGGTGACGCATGCTGTGGGTAGATGTGCTCTATCGTCGCCTGTTCGATGTCTATCACTGACCCTGAAGAGTACTTCGGAGAGCCCTGCGCTCCCATCTGAAGCCAGCTCCAGTAGTCATCTAAGGTAGTGAAGAATTCCCGGATATTTCCACGCTGAGAAGAATGATCATACCGGAGTTTCTCGACGAGTTGCGCCTTGAACTTATCGTCTGGAGCGCGCTCATTGATCAGCTGTCTCAGTCCTGTACGGAGTTCGGCCCAGTTAGACGTTGAATCACTGGAGGCGGCAGCTTGCCGCAGCTTCTTCGCCATCGAGTAGTAGTGTTTGCTCGCGGCCGTGGCATGGCCGTCGCAAATGTTCTTGTAGCGGAACGCAAACTTCTCCAGTAAGTGCACGAGTTCCGCGAACTCGCGTTCACCGACGCACATGCGTGCTGCGAGGAGCAGGGGTAATGAAAGCTTGTGCTTCAGAGTAACAACTAGACGCTTGAGGCGCGCCCGTTGCCAGTCGCTAACGTTCGGGTCTCTCTCTAAGGCTAGATAGGGCCATTGTCCCTTCTCGATAAGCTGGAATTTCTGAAACTCGTCCGCAAGAGCCTGCGTTCTCGTTGCGACCAGAGCTGCCTCGGCCTGATTAGTGGGGCTCAGGTTGAACAGCTCCCGTTTTAGGGCGCCAAACAGTCGTTCCGGGCTCTGCCTACCACCAGTCATTGAAGGCAGGTAATCTACAAGGAATTCGTCTGCTATGGGACTGCCCTCGGCGAGGATTTCGTCCCATCGGCGCGAGGCGTCCTCTTGAAGCTTGGGATACCCGTCAAGCTGCTCAAGTGTGTGGCTGCGCAAGAGGTCTGCGACCGCGAGCCTTTTCCCTCGGTCATTGAGAACGCTGAAGAGGCGGTAGCCGCTTTGGCGTTCTTCGCTGACGATGTGGATGATGAACGTGTCCCATAGGATCGACTCACGTAATCTCTGGAGTTCCTTGAACTTCTCCAATACACCAGTGTCTTTACCGAGAAGCTTGCAGATCAGCTTGTCGTAGATCTGATCATACGCGTCTTGTAGAAGTTTGTGGCTGGCGCGAGATGGGCTATTGAGTGGCGTATCGGAAAGTAGTGTTCGGAACTTAGGGTCGTCTTCCTTGGAGAGCCGCAAACGGGGCTCTAGTGTTTTTCGGCCCTCTTCTACGTCGTAGCGCTCGTAGAATAGATACTTATTGGACGTTTCTTCGGCGAAGATTTCAAGACGAATGGCTAGTCTTTCGTCGCCGGCGTCACGTGCTTCATGCTGCAGAGTGCGGGCGGTCTTGACGATTCGAGCGATGAGTAGGTAGAAGGTAGTTAGTCGCTGCTGTCCGTCCACCACTTCGTGAGCTAGCGTGCTAGCCTGAGAATGATCGGTAATCTGAATGGCGACCATTGAGCCGAAGAAGTGATCGCTCTCGCCAGCGTCTAAAAGGTTCAGAATGTCGTCAATGAACTCATCTATGCGCTCGGTGTCCCAGGCATAGGGTCTCTGGTATCTAGGGACGCGGAACGGGGATCGTTTCTCAAGGAGCTCTCCTACGGGGAGGCTGCTTGGCTTGACAGATGCGGCGCTTCGAGGAGAGACGGACACGTCACGGAATGCTACACACTGCATGTAGTCACAACAAGAAGTCGCACCCATACTCTACGGAAGTAGCGCATGTCCGCAGTGGCGATTGAGGTTCGCCGCTCCCCCGATGGCCCGCCCCGGCCTACCGTATTTCATGACAGCAGGGCGGACAGGCTTCCCGGGCCTTGCTGCTGTATGGGACCTTCGGTGAGTCTGAGTGGTCCCCGGCTGTCGTGAATCCGTCGCGCCGATGCTGGCGTCGGGTCTGGGCAGAAGTGCAGGCGGGCTTGTGGGCTTCCTCCTGCACTTCCATGTAGGGCGTCGAGGCGATGGTCCTGCCGCGCTCACTGCGGAAGGTCCGCCCGTTCGAGCAGACCCCGAACTCTTCAATGTGTTGCCAAAGGATCTTACCCAGTTTCGGAGGGATGGGCACCGGCCGTAGTACGTCGCCCTGGCGGCGGCGCTTGAGCCGCATTCCTTGTGAACGTCGCCGCTGTTGGTCCACGGTGTGTTGGCCTCGGACGTGACACATGGCGACGACGAGGAGCGGTCAAGCCCAGACCAGTGTCTGGCCTGGGCACATCTGCTCCTGGGAGCCGCATCACCGATCTATCGCGCACTAGAGAGAACGTAACCGTTCTAAGGAATCTTTAAAGGTGGCTGAAACCACGCCAGAGGACGCGATGTTTGTGTCGTCCACAGCGCCGGTTCTCGTCCGGCGCTCCGTGGACGAAAGGCATCACGATGATGAAACGCACACGGCTGGTCCTGGCCACGGCAACTCTCGCCACGCTGGCCGCGACCGGTACGGCCGCGGCGGCCGATCCGGCCCCGGCATCCGGCGCCGCGAGATCCGAAACCGCGACGGTCAAGGTAGAAGGGAAATCCAGGGCGGGCGCGAAGGCCGATCTGGCCGCGATCGCGGAGAAGCTGGGGGTGACGGCTGATCGGCTCGACGCCGCGTTGGTCGCGGCCAAGATGTCGCTGGCCAAGTCGGACGGTGTTAGGCCGGAGGCGTTCGTCGAGGCGGTCGCGGCGAAGCTGGGGCTGCCGGTCGCGCGGGTCCAGGAGGCTCTGCGGCCGATCGTCGCCGAGCCCGCGCCGGGTGACGACCACCGGGGCAAGCTGGACGGTATGGACAAGAAGGCCCCGGACGGCCGGCAGGACTCGTCAGGCAAGCCCGGAGCGGGTGTGGAGGCCGATCTGGGCGCGATCGCGGAGAAGCTGGGGGTGACGGCTGATCGGCTCGACGCCGCGTTGGTCGCGGCCAAGATGTCGCTGGCCAAGTCGGCCGATGTCACGCCGGACGCCTTCGTCGAGGCGGTCGCGGCGAAGCTGGGGCTGCCGGTCGCGCGGGTCCAGGAGGCTCTGCGGCCGATCGTCGCCGAGCCCGCGCCGGGCGACGACCACCGGGACAAGCTGGACGGCATGGACAAGAAGGCCCCGGACGGCCGGCAGGACTCGCCGTTCACCACCGACGCCGCGGCGGCGTCTCTGGCCGCGGCGCTCGGTGTCGACCAGGCCAAGGCCAAGGCCGCGCTGGCCACTCTGGTGACGTTGGGCAGAGTCGATGTCACGTCCAAGACCTTCGGTGACATCGCCGCCTCGCTCGGGGTCGGCTCCGACGAGCTCGATGCCGCGTTGAGCGATCTGAAGCGGTCACTGAGCAAGGGCTGACGGCCACCGCGTCTCACACGGCTTCAGGATCGACGGCGAGGATGGGCGACCATGCGGATACTTGTGGTGGACGACGACCCGGCCGTGCGGCGGTCTTTGGAGCACGCGTTGCGCCGGGACGGCTACGACGTGTCGTCCGCCGCTGACGGGGCGTCCGCACTCGCCGAGCACGGCGTGTTCCGCCCGGACGCGGTGGTTCTCGACGTCCTCATGCCCGAACCGAACGGGCTGGAGGTGTGCCGGATGCTGCGTTCGGGCGGGCACGACACTCCGATCCTGATGCTCACGGCCCGGGACCTGGTCACCGACCGGGTCGCCGGGCTCGACGCCGGTGCCGACGATTACCTGGCCAAGCCGTTCGCCTTGGAGGAGCTGCGGGCCCGGCTCAGAGCCCTGCTCCGGCGCAGCGGTGCCAGGGCCGAGGTGCTGCGTTTCGCCGACGTCGAGCTGGACGTGAGCGGCTGCAGGGCCGAGCGCGCCGGTCGGCGCCTGGACCTGACCAAGACGGAGCTGTCCCTGCTGGAGCTGTTCCTGCGCAATCCCGGCCGGGTGCTGAGCCGGACCCAGATCTTCGAGTCCGTCTGGGGTTACGACTTCGGCCCGGAGTCGAACGCACTGTGGGTCTACGTCAGCTACCTGCGAAGCAAACTCGAATCGGACGGCGGCAGCAGATTGATCCAGACGGTGCGCGGCCTTGGGTATGTCCTGCGTGAGGAGCCGTGAACCTGCGCACCCGGCTGGCCATCGCCGGCGGTTCCGTGGTCGCGGGCGCCCTGGTGCTCGTGTCGGTGGTCCTGTATCCGGCGGTGAACGCCAACCTCCGTGGCCAGATCGACAACACGCTGGTCGTGGCCGCCGGCCAGGCGCCGAACGTGGCCGCGGCGATCAAGGCCAAGTTCAGGGACGTCAACGGGGAGCCGGGCTTCCCGACTGTTCCGCTGGGGATCGGGAGCACCCAGCTGCAGATCGTGCCGGAGCCTGTCCGGATCGGGCCGTCGACGGAGTTCGTCGACATCACCGCTCGCGACGTCGCCGTCGCGGACGGCATCGAGGGCGCCTACTTCCGTGACGCGGTCTACAACGGCGTCGTCTACCGCGTCTACACCGCCCAGTTGCCCGACTCACCGGGGACGCTCGTGCGCACGGCCATCCCGGAGTCCGATCCCGCACCGACGCTACGCGAGCTCGCCTGGCTGCTCGCCGGCTCGACGGTGGCCGCCGGACTTCTCGCGGCGCTGGCCTCACGCCTGGCGGCACGCCGCGTCCTCCGCCCGGTGCACCAGCTCACCGAGACGGTCGAACTGATCCGTACGACCGGCGACCTGTCCATAGCGATTCCCGCGGACAGCCGGGATGAGATCGGCCGGCTCGGCGCCGCGTTCGCGGCGATGACCGCCGCCTTGGACGAGTCGGTCGGCGCCCAGCGCCGTCTGGTGGCCGACGCCTCGCACGAACTGCGCACACCGCTGACGAGCCTGACGGTGAACCTCGAACTGCTGGCGGAGAACCCGGCCGACGCGCAGGCCCCGATCCTCGCCGCCGAAGCGCTCGGCCAGGCGGGCGAACTCACGACTCTGGTCAACGACCTGGTCGAC
Organism: Microbispora sp. H10670; assembly: GCF_014161385.1. Taxonomy (NCBI): domain Bacteria; kingdom Bacillati; phylum Actinomycetota; class Actinomycetes; order Streptosporangiales; family Streptosporangiaceae; genus Microbispora; species Microbispora sp. H10670. The sequence goes on from NZ_JABBWW010000043.1 coordinate 5,306, forward strand.
CTGGCCCGCTACGGCCAGGCGCCCTACCACACCGAAGACGTCCGCCTCGACCTCGTCGCCGAGCGTGTCGCGGCCCGCGCGGCGCGCCGGGCGCCACAGATCGAATTCGAGCTGGCCTGCGCGCCCACTCTCGTCCACGGGGACCCCGACGCCCTGGAACGCGCCGTCGCGAACCTCGTCGACAACGCCGTGAAATGGAGCCCGTCCGGCGGCCGGGTCAGGATCAGCGTCACGGCGGGGACCCTCGAGGTCGCGGACACCGGCCCAGGGATCCCCGACAGCGACCTCGAATTCGTCTTCGACCGCTTCTACCGATCACCGGCGGCCCGCGCGCACCCTGGCTCCGGACTGGGCCTGGCCATCGTCCGGCAGGTCGCCGAGGCTCACGGCGGGACGGCCGAAGCCGTGCCGTGTAAAAGCGGCGCGTTACTGCGGCTGGTGCTGCCGACGTGTTTCGAACACCGGGAGCCCTAGCCACATCGCTATCACAGGCGCCCCGGCCTGCAGCGAGGGCGATCACACCGGACCGCTGGGGATTTGCTCGACTGTGGCGCACTGTCGGCTCATACTGCCCTCGGTTCCTTCTCCTGAAGAGGTGGTCGATGTACGGGCTCGGGCTGGCAGAACTGTTACTTGTCGTGTTCGAGGTGGCCGTACTGTTCACGGTCGTCTACTTCGCGGTGCGGCTCGCGCTCCGGCACGACCGGAAGAGGAACGGCGGTCGGTAGGCCGCCACGATTTTCGGCGGGCTTGATCGATTACGCGAGAAAGCACCCTTGGGGCAGGAAGGATTGTGCTCGTTTGCCCGAGGTCCTCTCCGCGTCGGTTCAGAAGGCGCTCGCCGAGTGAAGGCTGCTGCGCTCATCGCGTGCGACGGCTGTAAGTGATCGGTGATCGAGCCAATCCACACAGCGCTACTTCGACGTGGTCGCTCGTGACCTTCCGCGGGTGGAGCTGCCGCCCGAACCTCCTCAGGGAGGTTGAGACCTGGCTGATCGCTCCGTCGCGGACCCGCATTGTGGGGGACTGGCGGCGCCGCGGGGCCGGAGATCCGTCGTTCAGGGACATCTCGGCGTCAGAGGTGCTCGACAGGCCTGCCGCGATGAGCAACTCGTGGGCGGGGCGGCCCCGGTGAGGGGGCCGCCCTGCGGGAAATGCAGTCTCACTCGCTGAACGCGGCGTTGAACATGGTGTCGATCGGGGAGCCGGCCGTGTTGAAGCATCGGACGTAGACGCCGTCCCCGGGATACCAGTTGTAGACCTTGCAGTAGTCGGGGGAGGAGCCGTAAGCCGTGACGTGGACGATGCCGTGCTCGAGCGGCATGCCCGGCATGCGGATCACGTAGTCGCCGACGCCGAGACGTTGCACGGTGTTGGAGTACCCGGCCGAATTGTGCTGGTAGGCGAGGGCGGGCGTGTAGGAGGCGCTGGTCGGCTGGTTCGCGAAGACGTACGCCCGGTGCCGCGAGGTGCCGAACGGGCCCGAACGGTCGGTGAACGTGGCGGTGAAGAGCGTCGGAGCAGGGACGCCCGCGGTGTCGTGACAGGTCACAGCGACCATGGCGTCGCCGCCGGACGGGTACCAGTTGACGACCTTGCACCGATTGGGGGAGCCGCCGTAGGCGGTGACCTGCACGTGCCCGCCCTGGCTGGCCAGTCCGGGGAACCGCAGGGTGTAGCCGCCCAGGACGGCGTTGGCGCCGCCCAGGGAGTTGAACTGGTAGGCGCCGGTCAGCGTCGTCCAGGCGTACACCGAATAGCCTGTCTGGTAGGACCACACGTACCCGAGGGCCCCCGCGCTGTACCCCGGGTTGGTGAAGCTGACGTCGAAGGCGCTGTTGGCGGGCTGCCCGGCCGGGTTGAAGCAGTAGACGTAGACCTTCAGGTCGTCGCCCGCCGGTGCCCAGCCGCCCACACCACACCTGGTGCTGTCCACGCCGTACGCGGTGACCTGGACGGTTCCGCCCACCAGGCCGAGGTAGCGCATCGTCACGGTGTACGCCCCGGTGCCGGTGCGGACGAACGTGTTCGCCGCCGGGCCGCCTGCCGAGTTCGCGCTGTACTCCTGCCGCGGGGCGAAGGTGGTCTGGAGCGGCGCGGCCGCGTAGTTCATCCACATGTACGCGTACCCCTGGCCGGCCACCGCCTGAGCGGGGGGCGCCCCCAGCAGTGCGCCCACCAGGAGAAACGCCATCAGGGCGCCGAGGACGCCGGTGTGCCGTGTCGCCTTCACGGGACCTGTCGCAGGACGTAGCTGCCGCCGGTGACGGCGTGGGTGAGGCCGTCCTTGGGGCAGCGGCCGGAGCCGCCGGGGGTGTTGCCGTCGAAGAACATGCCGGCGCACTTGTAGCACCAGCGCCACTGCTCCTGGCCGCCGGGGGAGTCGCGGTTGCCGACGTCCTCGATCAGGTAGTACGACGAGACGGTCGGGTAGGGGCCGATCGGCGTGTGGCCCGTGGCGCCCCGGTTGGGGCAGTACCCGAGCGTGGGGTTGCCGCCGTACCAGAGCCCCTGGCAGGCGCCGCACCAGCGCCAGTTGCCCTGGCCCCGGCCGCCGTCCTCGACGGTCTTCAGGATGTAGTTTCCGCTGCCGTTGCTGTGATGACCGCCGTCGAAGACGTTCCCCGCGGGGCACGTGCCCCGCGTCCCGTTCAGCGAGTACCAAAGGCCGCTGCACCGTTCGCACCAGCGCCACCCCGCCTGTGCGGCCAGCGCCGGGGCCGACGTCGCGACGGCGAGCGCGGCGCTCGCGCCGAGGAGCAGCGGCGCGCTCGCCGCCATGCGCAGCACCGCCCTGCGGGACGGCTGTTCGGTCGTGCCTGTCATGAGCGTCCTCCATTCCGATTGGACGCCCCGACTATCAGGCGGGAGCCGACGGCCCTGGAAGGTGTCTGGCCTGATCCGTACAAGCCCGTACAAGCCGGTAACCCTCGAAGCCGCGCGACGGACTACCTAAGGAGACCGTTTCCCGAAGGAGGCGCGGCGGTGGCTCAGGACGCGGCGGGACCGGACCCGGGCCGGATCCGTGACCGGGAGGGCTTCGCCCGGGAACTCACCATGCTCCGCGAGCGGGCCGGGCTGACCGTACGGCAGGTCGCGGCGCGGGCGGGCAGCCCCGGCGCGCACAGCACCATCGGCGACTGGTTCGCCGGTCGCGGCCTGCCCTCACCGGCCCTGCGGCAGTTGTTCGAGCGGGTGGTGACGGTCTGCGGCGCGGCCGAGGTCACCGCCTGGGTGGACGCCTGGCAGCGCGTACGGCGGGGACGGTCGCGCAGGCGGGAAGGCGTCGAGCCGTACCGGGGACTGGCGGGCTTCGAGGCCGAGCACGCCGCGTGGTTCTTCGGCCGGGACGCCCTGACCGAGCGCCTCCTGCACGCGGTCACCCAACTGGACGGCACCGAATCGGACGGCGGCGGGCTGCGGCTGGTGGTCGGTGCCTCCGGCGCGGGCAAGTCGTCGCTGCTGCGGGCCGGGCTGGCCGCGGCGCTGCGCGAGCGGGGACGTGCGGTCACCGTCTGCACGCCGGCCTCGCGTCCCGTCATCGCCGCCCGGCCGGGTGAGGTTCTCATCGTCGACCAGTTCGAGGAGATCTTCACGACCTCCCCGGAGCCGGAGCAGGCGGCGTTCGTGGACGCGCTGGTGCGGGCCGCGGCCGACGGCACCATTGTGGTGATCGGCCTGCGCGCCGACTTCTACGGCCACCTGCTCCGGTTTCCGGATCTGGCGGCCGTCGCGCAACACGGTCAGGTGGCCGTCGGTCCCATGACAAGGGACGAACTGCGCGACGCCATCGTGGAACCGGCGCGCAAGGCCGGCCTGGCCATCGAGGACGCCCTGGTCGAACTGCTGCTCCGCGAAGCCGGCCGGGCCCACGACGCCGGGGTCCTGCCGCTGCTGTCGCACGCGCTCTACGCCACCTGGCTGAACGACCAGGGCCACGGCCTGACCGTGGCCGGCTACCAGGAGGCGGGTGGCATCGAGGGCGCCGTGGCCGCCAGCGCCACCGAGATCTACGAGGAGCTTCCCCCCGAGCGGCGAGAACTGGCGCGACGGCTGTTCCTGCATCTCGTGCACGTCTCCGCCGACGCCGCAGACACCCGCCGCAGGGTCTCCTCGGCCGATCTGCCGTCCGCCGGGCCGGCCATGACCGAGGTGCTGCACCGGTTCGCCGACCAGCGCCTGCTCACCCTGGACCACGACACCGTGGAGATCACGCACGAGGCCCTGCTGTCCGCCTGGCCCCTGCTCGCCGACTGGCTGGCCGCCGACCGCGCCGCTCTGCTGCTCGGCCGCCGGTTCGCCGCCGACGCCCAGGCCTGGCGGCACGAGCGGAGCGATCCCGACGTGCTGTACCGGGGCGCGCGGCTGCTCGCCGCGCAGGAGTGGGCGCAGCGGCATCCCTCCGACGTGACGCCGACCATGGCCGACTTCCTGCGGGCCTCGGGCCGCCAGGTGCGCCGCCGCACCCGCCGCCTCTACCAGACCATCGCCGCCCTGGTGGCGCTGGTGGTCGTCGCCGCCGTCGCCGCCGTCACCGCGTCGCAGGCCCAGCGCACCGCCGTCCGCCAGCGCGACCAGGCCCTCTCCCGCAGGCTCGCGGGTGACGCCATCGCCCTGCGCGGGACCAACCCCGCGCTGTCCGCACAGCTGGGCCTGGCCGCCTACCGCCTGGCCGACACCCCGGAGGCGCGCGGCAGCGTCCTGTCGGCGCCGGCCGTGCCGTACGCGACCCGGCTGACCGCGCACCGCGCCCCGGCGTACGCCACGGCCTTCAGCCCCGACGGCCGCACCCTCGCCACGGCGGGCCTCGACCGCGCCGTACGCCTGTGGAACGTCTCCGACCCGCACCGTCCCGCGGCCCTCTCCGTCATCGACGGCTCCGGCGAGGTGATGTCGGCCGCGTTCCGGCCCGACGGGCGGGTCCTGGCCACCTCCGGGGCCGATCACACCGCGCGGCTCTGGGACGTGGCCGACGTCCGCCGGCCGCGCCCCCTCGCCGTGCTCGAAGGACACACCGACGCGGTGCGTACGGTGGCCTTCGACCCGCGGGGCCGCCTGCTGGCGACGGCGAGTTACGACCGCACGGTCGGGTTGTGGGACGTGTCCGACCCGGGCCGGGCGGTACGGATCGCCACGCTCACCGGCTACTCCGAAGGGCTCACCTCGGCGGTCTTCTCACCGAACGGAAAGGTCCTGGTCACCACCTCGGCCGACGCGGTCGTACGGGTCTGGGACGTCGGCGATCCCCGGCATCCGCGCGCCCTGCCCGGCCTGAGAGGCCACACCGACCGCGTCCTGTGCGCCGCGTTCACCTCCGACGGGCGCGTCCTCGCCACGGGCGGGTTCGACAACACCGTCCGGCTGTGGGACCTGCGCCGCCCCGACCGGCCACGGCCGCTCGGGGTGCTGACCGGACACCAGAACGGCATCGTCTCCCTGGCCTTCGCCCCCGGCGGACGGACCCTGGCCTCCGGCAGCTACGACCGCACCGCCCGCGTGTGGGACGTGACCGACCCCGCGTTCCCGAGCGAACCCCTCGTCCTCAGCGGCCACGCCGACGTCGTCTACTCGGTGGCGTTCAGCCCCGACGGCCGGAGCCTGGCCACCGCGGGCAAGGACACCACTGTACGGCTGTGGGACATGCGGACCTCCGTGCTGAGCGGGCACAGCAGCCCCGTCCAGTCACTCGCCGCGAGCCCCGACGGCCGCTTTCTCGTGGCCGGCAGCTATCGCACCGCCCGCGTCTGGGACCTCGCCGCCCCGGGCGGGCCCGCGCCGCTCGCCACGCTGACCGGCCACACCGACAACATCACGGCCGCCGCCTTCCACCCCGGAGGGCGGCTGCTCGCGACCGGCGGGCAGGACCGCACGATCCGCCTGTGGGACCTGTCCGACCCGGGCCGCCCGCTGAGCCTCGCCGTGCTGAGCCGCCACGAGGCCAATGTGACCTCGGTCGCCTTCGGCCCCGGCGGCGACCTGCTGGCCGGCGCGAGCGCCGACGGCACGATCGACCTGTGGCGGGTCTCCGGCCCGCGCCGCCCGGCCCACCTCACCACGCTCGGCGGCAGCGGCGGCTCCGTCGACACGATCACCTTCGTGCGAGGCGGCCCGGACGGCCTGCTCCTCGTCGGCGCGGGCGCCGACGCCGTCATCCGGCTGTGGCAGGTCGCCGGCCCCGGCGGCCCGCGCGACCCGGTGACCCTGAGAGGACACACCGGCGCCGTCACCCGTCTCGCCGTCTCCCCGGACGGCCGCACCCTCGCCAGCGCCGGCCTGGACGGCAGCGTGCGGTTGTGGGATCTGACCGGCCCGGGTGACGCCCGGGCCGTGGCCACGCTCACCGGTCACGCCGACGCCGTCACGGGGGCCGCCTTCAGCCCGGACGGCCGCACCCTCGCCACCGGCAGCCTGGACGGCAGCGTACGGCTGTGGGATCTGGCCGACCGGCGCGAGGCCCGGGTCGTCGCCACGCTCACCGGCCACGACGGCCGGGTCCAGACCCTCGTCTACGTCCCCGGCGGCCGCGTCGTCGCCACCGGCGGAGAGGACACGACCGTACGCCTGTGGGACGTCGACGCCGGACACGCGGCCCGGAGGATCTGCGCCCTCGCCCACCCGCCCGTCACCCCCGCCGAGTGGGCCGCCTACCTCCCTGCCGACCTGCCCTTCCGCCCTCCGTGCTGAGCCGTCAGGCGACGTTGTAGAAAGGGACGTATCCGGCGCAGCTCGAGGTCGTCAGCCGCTTGAGGGACGAGATCTTGTCGTTGAACTTCCACGGCGACGACCCGAGGGTCTCGACCCACTCGCCCGGCCTGATGCAGAAATGCCGGTCCTGGTAGTCGCGGTCGTCGTACAGGACCCAGGCGAAGACGTCGCTGTTCTTCACGGAGCTGGCCACGTCGTTCTCCCACCACCCGTACAGTGCCACGCGGCTGGTGGTGTAGGCGTGGGGGTAACCCTTGTAGCCGGAGTCCTCGTACAGGGTGATCCCGGCCCAGCCGGCGTGGGCCGGCGCCACGTTGACGCCGATCGCGGCGGTGGCGAGCGCCGCCGTGGCGAGCAGCGTCCTGAGCGTTCTTCTCACGTTTCCTCCTGCGCTGTGCATGGGAGGAGCGTGTCAGCCGCCTCTTGGCGCCCACTGATACCGGGACTTGGCGTCCACTCGTACGGCGGTTGTGGACTGCTGAACCGTCGGGCCGGACGGCGGGAGCCCGGCGGACGTGGCGCGTCCGCCGGGCCCTTTGGTGAGGACCTACTGAACCGTGATCTTGTCGACCTCGACCGTGATGCCCTTCACCTGGGGGGTGGAGGTGGCGGTCGTGACCGTGCCGGTGCCCGGGGACACGCCCTTCACGGTGAAGGAGTAGTTCAGCGTGCCGCCGGGGGCGCCCGGCGTGCTGGTGACGCGGTAGTCCTGCGTCGGCGGGCCGCTGATCTGGGTGCCGGCGGTGCCTTCGACGTTCTCGGCGCCGACGGTCAGGCCGTAGGCCGCACCCGGGTCACCGGGCAGGTTGCCCGGGTCGTAGGTGTACGAGATGTCCTCGGCGCCGTTGAGCCCGATCCACTGCTGGAAGGTCTTCAGGCTGCTCGTGCCGTACAGGTTGACTCTCCACTCGATGACCAGCCACCTGTTCACCCCGTCGCTCAGGGTGGCGGCGTAGACGCCGGGCGTCCCCTCGCCGTTCAGGTCCGTCCAGTACGGCGCGAGCACGCCGTTCGGCGGAGTGGTGTCGGGGAGCGTCTGCGGGTCGAACTGGATGTCCGCCGAGCCGTTCGTGCCGCCCGCGACCGTGTAGCCGTTGGAGACGATGCCGATCCTGGTGAACGTACGGCCCGCGTAGGTGAACGCCGGGACGGTGAAGTTCAGCGCCTCCTCGTCGCCGATGGGCGTCGGGGTGATGCCGAAGGCCGAGAGCGGCAGATAACCGGCCGGGCTCTCACCCGGGGCGATGACCGGCTTGTCCGGCTGCCTCCCCGCCAGCGTCTTCTTGGTCGTCACGATCTGGCTGCCGACCTGGGTCGCGCCGGTGACGCCGGTGAGCCGCAGCTTGGCGTCCAGCGTGCTGAGCGCGGTGACGTCGGTGTCCTCCAGGGTGGTGTTCTGCACCGAGACCGTGCAGGTGGACTGCCCGGTGTTCCTGGCGATGGCGCTCGGCGTGCAGGTCTGGTCGATCGGGACCGCGCCCTCGCGCCGGTAGAAGGCCACCGGCAGATGCTGCTCCCGGGCGCCGCCGACCTGCTTGAGGTTCACCTGGCCGAAGTACTGCCCCTCGGGCAGGTCCGGTGCGGCGATCAGGATGGTGACCTTCTGGCTCTTGCCCGGCTTCACCGTGAACAGCGGCGGCAGCACGGTGATGCTCGCCCCGCTGACGGTGGTGCCCAGCGCGGTGTACGTGAGCGTCTTGGTGGTCGCGTTGACGAACGTACGCTTCGCGCTGATCACGCCCGGCATGACGGGCGCGTTCACCGACGGCAGGTTGAGGTCGATCCGGTTCAGCGGGTCGGTGGCCGAGGCGGCGTAGTTCACCGCGGTCTCGTCCAGGGTCAGGCCCGTGTCGCCCGCCTTGCTCAGGTCGATGCGCCCGCCGCCGTAGTCGAACGGGTCGGCCTGGGTGGTCCGGTCCTCCTTGGTGACCTTCGTCGTCGCGGTGGTCTCCAGGGCCGACTTGACCTGGCCCGGGGTCCAGTCCGGGTGCAGCGCGAACAGGAGCGCGCCGGCGCCCGCGACGTGCGGCGACGACATCGAGGTCCCGGCGATGACCTGGTACAGGTTGCCCGCGGGGCCTTCCAGTGGCGAGTCGGGGGTCGGGGTCATGCCCGCCAGGATGTGCAGGCCGGGCGCGGTGACGTCCGGCTTGAGGAAGTCGCCGCCGGGGCCGCGCGAGGAGAACGACGTCATCACGTCGCCCTGCCAGGTGGCCTTCGTCCCCTGGGTGAAGGTCGCCGTCGCGCCGGGGTGGGAGCTCAGCCAGCTCAGCAGGACGTCGGTCTCCGGCTTGTCGATGTGCACCGTCGGCAGCCAGTGGTTGTCGGTCATGACGTCCTGCGGCGTGGCGTTGTACAGGATCATCCCCGCGGCGCCGCCCTGCTTCACCGAGAAGCCCTTGAGCACCCGGTTCGGGCCGCGCTGGCAGGCGACGATCTTGCCGGAGAACAGCCCCGGAGGCGCCGGGTTGAGGCACAGCGGGTCGCTGTACGGCGGGGCCGAGGCGAGCACCACGGGCAGCGGAGAGGAGACGCCCGCCGTGACCGACGCGCCCTTGATCGACGGCCCACCGGTCAGCGTGATCGTCGACTGGAAGGTGCGGCTCTGCGTCGAGGCCGCCACGGTGGTCACCCACGGGCCGCGGTGGTCCGTCGTGGCGGCGCCCGGCCCGGAGTTGCCCGCCGAGGCCGACACGAACACGCCCGCGGCGTACGCGTCCAGGAACGCGAGCTCGACCGCGTCGCTGTAGGGGTCGGCGCCGCCGCCGATCGAGAAGTTGATGACCCGTACGCCGTCGGCGATGGCCTGCGCCACCGCGGCCACCGAGTCGGACTGGTAGCAGCCCTCCTCGCCGCAGACCTTGTAGACCGCGACATGCGCGGCCGGCGCGATGCCGTGGATCGCGCCGCGGTCGATGCCGAGCGGGTTGGCGTGGTCGACCGGCCCGCCCGCCGAGGTGGTGGCGGTGTGCGTCCCGTGGCCGCCGCTGTCACGGGCGCTGTCCGGGTACACCTCCCCGCCCACGATCGCGTTGTACGTCGCGAGGAACGGCTGGCCGGAGATCAGCTTGCGGTTGCACGTGAAGGGGTCGGCGGCCGGGGTCAGCGGGTTGTCGCCGAAGTTGCAGGTGCGCGGCGTGCCGTCCGCCTTGGGCGGGGGAGCGGGCAGCGTGCCGGGGTCCGCGAACGACGGGTGCTCCGGCCACGCGCCGGTGTCCAGGATGCCGACGATGACGCCCTTGCCCGACGACTTCATCCCGCCGAGCTGGTTGTAGACGGTCGGCGCGCCGATGAACTCCGCGCTGGAGTCCGTGAGCGGCTGCTCCACCCTGTCCTTCTGCACGGCCGCCACACCGGGCAGCTTGAGCAGGTCGGCGGCCTTGTTCGCGGGCAGCGTGAGGGCGACGCCGCCGTACACCGTGCGGAGCTTCTGTCCCACCCGGACGCCGGGGATCTTCCTGCCGAGCTCGCCGAGGAAGGAGTTCTCGACGTTCTCGATGTGCTTCTGGTATTTCGCCGCGTCGCTGCTCTTGACGTTCAGCGCCTTACCGGTGACGGAAGGGCTCGTGCCGGGGAGCCCCGGCAGGCCGCCCTTGTAGGCCGCCAGCGAGTCGTAGTCGAGCTTGACCACGACGGTCGTCGGCTCCGCCGACTGTGATCTGAGCAGCTCGGGGTCGCTCTTCGCGAGCTTCCCGGAGGGCGACTTGGCGCCCTGGACGTGCTCGGCGTCCGTCAGCGCCGTGGCGGTCCAGGACCGCGAGGGGCTCGGGCTCGGGCTCGGGTCCGCGGCGGCGGAACCCGCCGGGGCCATCGCTGGTATGAGGGCAAGACCGGCGACGAGCGCCGTCGTGCGTAACGCCGTCCTGAGTGATAGGGCGGACGGGGGCTTCCTCGACACGACACCTCCATGGGGACCTGTGAGGCCTCGTCACCCAAGGACCCGCGTCGGCGCCCGGAGGCGCCCGGAGGCATGGAGGATCGCGCCGCCGCCCACTGGGCGTGGAGGGGCACGGCCCTCCCCATGGGCGACGAGCGAACGGCCACCGAGGGCGGGCGGCCGAACCTGTCAGGGAGTCTAACTTCGGATCGTTTGCCAGGCTAGATCGTTCCATTCCGCGCTTTTTCATGCTTCTATAGACGGCCTTGGCATGCCCCAATTCCCTTTGAATTAGTGGAAATCGGTCAGACGGCCGATTGCGCCGGAATCGAGCACGATCAGCGCGCCTATCACGATGAACACGATCGGGACGAGCCAGTGCCCGAATCGTTCGGCGAACTCGATGATCTTCTTGTGGGAGCCCAGCCAGGACGCCGCCGCGCACCAGACCGCGACCAGGACGGCGAAGACGGCGATGGTGAGCAGGGTGGCCGCCGGACCGATGGAGCGGAACAGGGGAGTGTAGACGGAGACGTTGTCCGCGCCGTTGGCGACGGTGACGCCCGCGACGGAGAGGACTCCCGTGGCCACCGCGGGCGCGGGGTCGTCGTCCCCGCCGGACGACCGCACCGCCGCGACCAGGCCGCGTACGCCGAGGGCGAGCGGCACCAGGCCGAGCAGGCCCACCCACTGGTCCGGCACGACGGCGAGGCCGAGGGCGGCGACGCCCGACACGGCGACGAGCGCCGCGATCCCGGCGTACTGCCCCGTCACGATCTGCCAGGGACGGGGCCGGCCCTGGGCGCGGGCCGACAGGAACAGCACTGTCAGGATGACGACGTCGTCGACGTTGGTGCCCGCGAAGACCGCGAGGGCGGTGCCGAGCGTGGCCGGAACGCCGCTCACACCCGATGCCGCCCGGTCAGCGACCCTTCATAGCGGGAGGACCTTCGGAAGAAGGGAACCATCGCTATCAACCCGGCGACGCCTACGATGGCGCAGACCATCGCGATGACGTCCCAGGAAATCCCCGCCGGTCCGCGCGCGGGTTCCGCGGAGGACGCGAGCGAGGGGGCGGGTGAATAGATCCGGTCCACGAAGGCCTTCGCGTCGGCCTGAGGGTTGTCGGAGGACTTGACGCCCTCCTTGCCCAGACCGTCCATCGCGCGCTTCAGGGCCGGCTGTAGCGCGGAGTCGGCTCCGACGAGGATTCTCCGTTCCGGAAGCAGGTCGACAAGATCATCCGAAGCTTTGTAACCCTGGGCGGCGACGCCATCGGAGACGATGGCGGCTTCCGTATCCCGCTTGATAAGCCGCCTCGTAAGCTCGTCGTCTGGGACACGATTCAGGTGCGATCCGGAATAGTGCTCCTGGATCCGCGCCTCCACGTCCTTGCTGAAGGTCTCACGGACGAGAATCTCTTTAGGGAGGTCTTGCTGCCCATCCCTCATAATCAGGATGTCACGCCTGCCGCTGGGAAAGTCACCCACAGGGGTCAGCCCTGCGGTTTCCATTTCGCCGCGGGTCTCGGGGTCTTCTCCGATCAGTACGTTAGGAGAACCCTGCACCTGGACGTCTGGCTGGTACCCCTCGCGCTTGAGCGCTTCCTTGATGACCTCCATGACGTACGGCTGCTGTGCGGTGTCCTTGATGAGGACGGTCCGTGGCGCCGGTGTAAAGGCCTGCGGACTCGGAGCGTTGCCGTGGCTTAGATACAGCACAGTGCCGGTACCGGTGAGGGCGATGGCGAACACCACGACGCCGATCGTGTAGGCCAGACGATGTTGCCGGGCCCAGGTGCCGAACCGCCGCCACTGCTGCCTGGACGGACCCTCAACTCGCCACCGCTGCGGTCTGGTGAGGCCCTTCAGGAGGCGTCGCACGATCTTCGGCGTGCTGTCGGTCCTCAGCAGGGCCTTGCGTTTGCTCGCCCACATCCATTCCTCGTCCGGCTGGAAGGCCGCCGAGACCAACCGCTCGTACAGGTGGTCGCGGTCCTCCTGGGGCTCGATCACATGCTGGAAGCAGTTGTACGTGTAGAGGGCGTCCGCCAGGGCCGATCTGTCGGACTGGGTCCACAGGACCGCCAGGAGCGCGTCCAAGGCTGGATGAGGGTTCGCGGAGGCGCCGGCGAGCGCGCGCGCGAGCGCGGCGACCGTGGGGCCCCGGTGAGCCACCTCCACCACCCCGTGGTCGCCGCTCGCGGCGGGTGCCGGTGCGGGCGCGGGGACCGGATCCGGTCGCGCGGGAGGTGACTGGAAGGCCGACTGGCGGAGCAGCTCGAAGACCCGGGAGCGGTCGGCGTCGTTGAACGACAGGGGTTCGGTCTGTCCGGCGAGCCACCCGATCAGGTCGGGGTAGTCCACGTCGCGTTTGCGCAATATGCGGTGGTACGTCGCCGAGTGCTTGTCGAGGGGGATGTCCGCGCCCTGGCCCCACTGGACGGCCTGGATGCCCTCCGGGGCGTAGCGGGCGAAGGAGAGCTTGATCCGGTGTTTCGTGGTGCTGCTGGTCCAGGTCGCCGCGCTGAACCTCGTCCGCAGGCCGTACGGCAGCAGCGCCATGACCGTGTCGACGAAGCGCAGCCGCTCGGCCATCGGGACGCCGTCCGCGCCGACGAGACAGACCTGCTGCCCGGAGGCCAGCAGCGCGGCGGCCGCCAGCGCGTCCGCCCCCGGCATGACGTCGCGCGGGTCGAGCGCCGGCACGGCCACGGTCAGCGGCGGCTCCGGAGCCAGTGGGAGCGCGCCGAGGGCCGCGTACAGGGCCCGGTACGACACCGGGTGGCCCTGGAGCTGGTGGTACGGAACGTAGAACCACCGGGTGTAGGCGACCTTGCGGCCCGCGAAGTCACGGTGGTCCGACCAGGTGTGGATCGCCAGCACCACATTGTGGGAGACCTCGTCGTTGTCCTTGGTCGCCGCGGGGGCGATCGTCACCTGGGGCAGCTCGGAGGGCGTGCCTGCGGCGTACCGCGCCCTGAGCTCGTCGAAGACGCCGGCGAGCCGTTCGTTGCTCCACTGCAGCAGGCCGTACTCGTCGTAGCTGCCGTGTTCCTTGCCTTCGAGGGCCCACTCGAAGCCGATCCTCGGCGCGCCGTCCCCGTTCACCGCGGGCTCTCCTTCTCGGCGGCGAGCCGCCGCCCGAGCCACAGCATGGGCTCCACCACGTTGATCGGGTGGATCGGCCCGCGGATGCGCAGGTCGTCGTCCTCGGGAAGCAGGTTCTGGTAGTCGTGCCAGTCGAACGCCTTCGTCTGCGGATGGACGTAGAAGCCGATCGACGAGGTGACGAAGAACCGCACCCGGTCGGGGTGGAAGTAGCGGCCGAGCGCGTTGAGGACCATGTCGGCGTTGCCGTTCGCCGAGAGGTCGCACAACTGCCGGAACAGGTCCCGGGCGTCGTCGTGGGACACGCGGGGGAAGCCGTACGGGTCGTCGGGCTCGGAGGCGAGCAGGTGCATCTTCTCGGCCGTCTCCAGCACGCGCGGATCGTCGAACTTCGTGACGCACACGGCGACGTGGTGGGGGAGCCGGCCGCCGGTGAGCCGGCCGAGGTCCCGCATCCGCTCGGTGAGCCGCTTGAGCGGCGGATGCAGGTGGTCGAAGGCGTCGCCGCGTTCGAACTCGCGGATCGGGTCGAAGAGGAAGACGATGCCGAGGCTCTTCACCAGGTCGTTCAGCATCCGCTCGCGCAGGTCGTCCAGCACGTCCGGGCCGTAGTCGAGCCGCCGGGGGCCAGCGCTGAAGAGGCCGCCGGGCGCGTCGATCATGCCGACGCCGACCTCGAACGGCTCCGGCTTGCCCGGCCTGCGCCACCACCGCCGCCTGTGCCGCTCGCCGGGGCCGTACAACGTCCAGTGGTAGTGCTCCAGGCCCTGGCTCGCCTCGGGGAAGACCTTGCCGGTGGACAGCGCGTTCGTCCGCTCGATCAGGAACTCGGACGACGCGGGGTCCGAGCCGACGATCCTCCAGTCGTCGTCCTTGCGCATCAGGGCGATGTCCAGGGCGGCCAGCAGCGTCGTCTTGCCGCTGCCGGGCGCGCCCCACATGGCGATGTCGTGGGCGGGCCGCCCCGGCTTCGGATCGGGCTGCATGCCGGTGTTCACTCCGTCTCGTCGAGCAGGGGAAACGGGACGTGGACGGCGGCGGGCACGGCGAGCCCGAGGCCGGCGGCCAGTCCCTGGAGGTCGAGGGCGTCGAGATGGGCCAGCGCCTGGGCGCCGAGATGGCGCCAGATCCGGTGCGGCGGGCCGTCCTCGGGCTGGTCGCAGATCGCGCCGAACGCGACCCCGGGCAGTTGTTCCAGGTAGGCGAGCAGCGACCGCCAGTCGTGCCGCTGCGGGCAGGGCAGGACGCCGGACCGGTCCGCCCGTCCCGGATGCGGGCGGCGGTCGCCGATGGTGAGCAGCACGTGCCGGCCCGGTGACGACTGGCTCATGCTCCGGCTGAGCCGGGCCGCCACCGTCGCCAGCATGTCCTCCACCTGCGCGGCGTGCGGGTGGTACGGGTAGCCCTGGGTGACGGCCCCCCGCTCCTCCAGGCCGTCGAGCCCTTTCAGGGCCGCCTCCGCCGTCGCCTGCCAGGTGACGACCTCCACGGGCCGGTCCCGTACGGACCGGTCGAAGGAGTGCGCGCCGTACGCGACGAGG
This sequence comes from Microbispora sp. H10670, assembly GCF_014161385.1. Taxonomy (NCBI): domain Bacteria; kingdom Bacillati; phylum Actinomycetota; class Actinomycetes; order Streptosporangiales; family Streptosporangiaceae; genus Microbispora; species Microbispora sp. H10670. The sequence goes on from NZ_JABBWW010000043.1 coordinate 20,539, forward strand.
GACACGCGCGGCGCGTCCGCGGGCTCGCCGGACAGGAACGCGATCATCTGACGCGCGCGGCCCAGCCGCTCCTCGACCTTGACGTCCGGGCCGCACACCTCGACCGCGCAGATCAGGTGGGCCGGTCCGGTCCTGGGCGGCAGCCGGTCCGGCACGTCGGCGAGGAGGTCGTCCCAGGTCCGCCCGTCGGCGGCGAGCCCGGGCAGCCCCGCGAACCGCACCCGGCCGGGCCGCACCAGCTCGGCGGTGACGACGTACGGCCCGGGGGCGACCCTGGCGCTGTGCACGGAGAGCAGCCGCGGCTCCCGGCCCTGCCGGGTGACGACGGCCAGGGCCGTGCCGTGCTCACCGCCCGGCTCGCAGCGGACGGTGAGCTCCGTCCGGGTTCCGGCGCGGGCGCCGACCGGGAACAGCAGCTTGCCCGCCAGCTCCAGCCGTCCGCCGGCCCCGGCGGGGCGCATCACCACGAGGTCGTACGACTGGTGCAGCGGATCGCCGACGAGGACGTCCCTGACCAGCCCGGTGATCGGCGCGGCGGTGGAGAACACCTGTGCCGTGCATGCCTCGCGCAGCCACTCCAGTGCCTGCAGGGCCGTCCCGCTCTCGGGGGACGAGCACGCGACGATCACCTCGGAACCGGGCGCGGGCAGGCCGGCGGCGCGCAGCAGGGCCTGCCGGGCGTCCTCGCCCCAGCCGTGCTCCGCCGTCAGCGTGATCCACGGCAGGGGCCACTGGCGGCCGAGCGCGGTGCCGTGCTCGTCCCGGTGGATCTCGAAGGTCGTCATGCCGTCGGCGGCGACCTCCACGACCACGAGCCGGCCGGTGGCGGTGAGCCCCGCGACGGCCCGGGCGAGAGTCTTGCCGAGCAGGTCCTCGCCGGGCACCGGCACGGGATCCCGCGTCATGCCCGGCGCCCCGTCCCCGTCCCCGCGCCTGTCCCCGCGCTTGTCTCCGTCCCCGATGTCATCCCCGGTGTCGTCACCGGCGAGAAGTTCTCGAATGCGCCCACCTTCTGTGATGACATCACGGTAAATTCCCGCGATATCGCGAAACGTGACATAGGAGAACTACGATAGCGGTGTTGCGTGCGTCACGCGATGTTTCCGTGTGTACGGCACAGGCCACAGCTCCAATCTCCCGGGAGAAACATGAGGGACTTTCTGATTGCGTTGTCCGGAGCGAGATCGGAGGTCCTGGAGCGTTGCCCGACCGAGAAGCCCAAGTTCGAGGGCATCGGGGGCGCCGTCCTCACGACGGGCGTCCTCGCCATGGTCTCGATGACGTTCGCCCTGAGCAGCGCGCTGGGGCTCAACGTCGTCCTCGCCGTCCTCGCGGGCCTGGTGTGGGGTCTGATGATCCTCAGCCTCGACCGCTGGCTGGTCAGCACGATGAGGGCGGACGCCCCGCGCCGCTGGCCGCTGGCCGTTCCCCGAATCCTCATGGCGCTGCTTCTCGGTTTCGTCATCTCCACTCCATTGGTCCTGCAGATCTTCAAGTCCGAAATCGACGCGCAGATCGTCGAGATCAAGCAGCGGCGCGCGGACGTATTCGTCGCGCAGCAGCAGCAGGGCGTGACCGGTAAGACCATCGGCCAGCTTCGTCAGGAGGTCGCGAACCTGGAGAAGGTGGTCTCCTCCGGTGGCGACGTCCCCGTCGCCACCGACCAGGACCCGCAGATCGTCGCGCTCACCGCCGACCGGGACAGCGAGCGGAAGCTCGCCGACAAGCACTACACCGAGTGGCAGTGCCAGCTCTACGGAGGGCCGTCCTGCCCGAAGAAGGGCGACGGCCCGCTCGCCCGGGACAGCAAGCGCGCGTACGACAAGAACAAGCGCCGCATCGACCTGCTGAACGGGCAGATCGAGAAGCGCAGGCGGGAGCTGACCGACAACGGCCAGGAGGCCAAGCAGGTGCGCCTCGCCAGCGCGAAGGAGGCGTTGCCGAAGGCGCGGGCCCAGCTCGACGTGGCACTCAAGCGGCAGGGGAACCTGCAGGAGTCCTTCGACGCGGAGAACCTCACCACCAACGGCCTGCTCATCAGGATCCAGGCGCTCAACGAGATCACCGGCAAGGACATGAGCCTCAGCATGACCCGGCTGCTGCTCTTCCTGCTGTTCCTGCTCATCGAGTGCCTGCCGGTCGCGGTGAAGCTGATGCAGCGGCCCGGCAACTACGAGAAGGTGCTCGCGCTCGCCGAGCAGCACGAGTTCCGCACCGCGCGGGGCAGCTTCACCGCCGGGGCCATGACCCGGCCGCCGACCGCGGCGCCCGCCAACGGCGGCACGGACATCTGGGGCATCTGGTCCCGTACGGGGGACACCGGGCCACTTCCGGAGGTTCCCACACCTCGTCCCGACGGCTCGTCGCGAGGGCCGACGGGAACCCGCGCCGAGCCCGTCGCCGACGGTTACGGCTCGGTCGAGGACCAGGAACTGCGCCGCATGCCGGACACCCGCACCCTCCGGTTGTCGCGGCCCGCCCCGGAGCGCTCCGGCGGGGTCGAACTGCTCCCCGATGACGACTGACTCCGACATGACGGTCGGCGGCCCGGCGCGGCCCGGGCAGGTCGTCGTGGGCCGGTACGAGCTGCGGTCCCTGCTGGGGCGGGGTGGCATGGGCGCGGTGTGGCTCGCCTGGGACCAGGCGCTGGAGCGCCTGGTCGCCATGAAGGAGATCCCCCTGTGGCCGTACGGGGAGCGGGCCGAGGTCCAGCGGGAGCGGGCGCTCCGGGAGGCGCGGTCGCTCGCCCAGATCGGGCATCCCTCGATCGTCGTGGTGCACGACGTCTTCGAGGCGGACGGCAGGCCGTGGATCGTCATGGCCCACGTCGAGGGCGTCTCCCTGGAGGACAAGATCAAGGAAGGCGTGCTGGCCGAGAGCGAGGCCGCGGCCGTCGCCCGCGACGTGCTCGGCGGACTGACCGCCGCGCACGCCGCAGGCGTGGTGCACCGGGACGTCAAGCCCGCCAACATCCTGATCAGCAGGGCCGGGCGGGTCGTCCTGGTCGACTTCGGCATCGCCCAGATGTCCGGGACGAGCGGTCTCACGGCGCGGAGCCGCCTGCTCGGCACTCCCGAGTTCATGGCGCCGGAACGGATCAAGGGGGAGGCGGCGAACGCCGCGTCCGACCTGTGGTCGCTCGGCGTCACCCTCTTCTGGGCCGTCGAGGGCCGCTCGCCCTTCCGCCGGGGCAACGAGCACGCGACCATGCTGGCCGTCATCAGCGACGACCCGGCGCCGACACGGCCCGGGCCGATCTCCCGCCTGGTGATCGGGCTGCTGGAGAAGGATCCCGCACGGCGCATGGGAGCGCAGGAGGCCGAAGCCAGGCTGCGCGCGATCCTCGACGGCCCGGCGCCCCGGACCGCTGCGGCACCCGAGCCGTCACGGAAACCCCCGGAGCCGGCGCGGAAACCTCCGGCGCGGCCGCATGGCGACGGCTCGCCGATGGGAGTACCGGCGGGAGCGTCGCAGGGGGCGCCGACGATGGAGACGCTGCGGCGGGCGTCCCCGGTTGTGGGCGCGCGCCTGCTGCTCGCCCAGCCGAGGCAGGTGGCCGCGTCGCTGCTCGACGCCCTGGATCCGGCGACCGCGGGCGCGCTGCTCGACGCCATGGCGGGCGAGCCGCCGGCGGCGGCGACGGTGCTGGCCCTGATGGGGACGGCGAGAGCGGGCCGGGCCCTCGACCACATGGCCGCCGCGAAGGCCGCCGCGGTGCTGCGCGCGATGCCCACGGGCCGTGGCACGCTGGTCATGGCGGGGGTCGCGGACCGGAGCGCCGCCGAGATCCTCACCGCGCTCGGCTCCACCACGACGGCGGTCCGGCTGGTCGAGTCGATGACGACGCGGCGGGCCTGGCGGGTCCTCGACAACGTGCCGCCGGCCGTCATCGCGGCCCTGCTGCGGGCGAGCACCGACGGCCGCGCGGACCGTCTCCTCTCCGGCCTCAGCCCCGCCGTCCGGCGGCAGATCACCGAATGACGACATTGGACACGACTCCATCGCCTCTGGTTGGCTCCTCTGTCATGAGACGGCTGGGCGGGTGGAAAACCGCCACGTCCGCAGTCGCCGCCCTGGCCTGCGCCGCCTGCGGTGCCGACGCGGGCGGCGGCGCGCCCGGTCCGGGCGGGCCTCCCGCCACGAACTCGGCCGGACCCACGGCTCCGGCCCGGGCCTCGGCGGCGCCCGCCCACGGCGAGGCGGCCGTACGGAAGGCGCTGCGCAGGCTGGAGGTCTCCTTCCGGGGCCGCATCGGCGCGTACGCGATCGACATGGCGACCGGGATCACGATCGGCTACCGGGAGGGCGAGCGGTTCCCGCTGGCGTCCACCTTCAAGGCGTTCGCCGCCGGGGCGGTGCTGGCCGGGACCACCGAAGCCGAGCTGACCCGGCAGGTGGTCCGCTGGACGGCCGCAGAGGTGAAGCCGCACTCGCCGCAGACGGGCAGGCACGTGGCCGACGGGATGACGCTCGCCGCGCTGTGCCGGGCGGCGATCGTCCACAGCGACAACACCGCCGGCGACCTGCTGCTGAAGCGGATCGGCGGGCCGCAGGGCCTGACCCGTTACTTCCGTTCGCTCGGCGACCCGGTCTCCCGTCTCGACCGCTGGGAGCCCGAGCTGAACGTGTGGTCGCCCAGGGAGAGGCGCGACACCACCACACCCCTGTCGATCGCCCGCGACCTGCGCGCGCTCACCACCGGCGGCGCGCTCGACGCGGCGGACCGGTCCCGGCTCGTCGGGTGGCTGCGCGGCAACACGACCGGCGACGCGCGCATCCGCGCCGGCCTGCCCCCGAAGTGGATCGTCGGCGACAAGACCGGCACCGGCGGCACGTACGGCACCGCCGGCGACATCGCCGTCGTCTGGCCGGCCGAGGACGCGGCCCCGATCATTCTGGCGATCTACACGAACCGCCTCACCCCCGGCGGCTCCGCGGACGACGAGGTCGTGGCGCGGACCGCCACCATCCTCGTGCGCGGCCTCGGCCTGCTGTCGTAGGACCGCGTCAACAATCCCCTTTACGGCCCCATAACCTTGTCCTTATCGATTCGGGGGACGATCGGGGTCGGGGAGATCGAGTTGGGGATGATCGGGTGAACGCCACGGGAAAGGTGCTGCGTCTGGCGGCCATGGGAGCGGCGGCCGGTGTGCTGGTCGCGGGGATCGCGCTGCCGGCGGTCGGCGGCGCGGGGGTCGGCCTGGTGTCGGCCGTCAAGGACGTCGGCCTCGAACCGCGTGACCTCCCCGAGCCTCCGCTCGCGCAGGTCTCCGTGGTGCAGGACGTCAAGGGCCGCGAGATCGCGCGGTTCTACGAGCAGTACCGCGAGGTCGTCCCGCTCGACGAGATGGCCGACGTCATGAAGACGGCCATCATCTCGATCGAGGACTACCGCTACTACGAGCACGGCCCGATCGACATCGAGGGCACCCTCCGCGCGCTGGCCAGGAACATGCAGGCGGGCGGGGTGGCCCAGGGCGGCTCCTCGATCACCCAGCAGTACGTCAAGCAGGTGCTGCTGAACTCGGCCGACACCGAGGCGGAGAAGAACAAGGCCCTGGAGGCCAGCTACGCCCGCAAGCTCAACGAACTGCGGTACGCGATGGGCGTGGAGAAGAAGTACTCCAAGGACGAGATCCTGGAGAAGTACCTCAACATCGCCTACTTCGGCGCGGGCGCGTACGGCGTCGAGGCGGCGGCCAAGCGGTTCTTCGGGGTCGGCGCGAGCAGGCTGACGCTGCCGCAGGCGGCGACGCTGGCGGGCGCGGTGCAGGACCCCAACGCCACCGACCCCAACCTCGGCAAGACCCACCGCGACCGGCTGCTCAAGCGGCGCAACGTCGTGCTCGACCGGATGGCCGAGCTGGGCAAGATCACCGCAGCCGAGGCGGCCAAGGCCAAGGCCACCAAGCTCGGGTACAAGGGGACGAAGCTGCCCGGCGGCTGCGAGTCCAGCAAATATCCGTACTTCTGCGTCTACGTGCGCAACGAGATCCTCAACAACTCCGACTTCGGCAGGACGGCCAAGGACCGGTTGCGGTTCCTCAACCGGGGCGGCCTGACGATCAGGACCACGATCGACCCCTCGATGCAGGCGGCGGCGGACGCGGCGATCAGGAAGTGGGTCAACCCGTCCGACAACCCGGTGGCCGCCGAGGCGCTGGTGCAGCCCGGCACCGGGGCGATCAGGGCGATGGCCGCGAGCCGGCCGTACGGGACGCGCAAGACGAGGAAGGAGATGTCCTACAACCTGGTCGCGGACGCGGCGCACGGCGGTGGCATCGGCTTCCAGGCGGGTTCGACCTTCAAGACCTTCACGCTGCTCACCGCGTTGAAGCAGGGCATGAAGATCAACGACGGGTTCAGCGTAGGCGCCGGCTACACCGCCCCCGGCGCCTCGGCGTTCAGGAACTGCGCGGGCGGGTCCATCGGCGACCCGGGTCACACGGTCACCAACGACGAGGGGTCGCCCGGGTGGCTGACCCTGCAGACCGGCACCTGGCACTCGGTCAACACGTTCTTCATGGAGCTGGAGCGGCGGGTCGGGCTCTGCGAGGTGGTCAAGACGGCCAAGTCGCTGGGCATCCACCGCTCCGACGGCGGGGCGCTCCAGGAGTTCGAGACGTTCACGCTCGGCATCAACGAGATGGACCCGGTGACGGTCGCCAACGCCTACGCCGCGATCGGCGCGCGCGGAAAGTACTGCGCGCCGATGGCGATCAGCCGGATCACCGACAGCACCGGCAAGACCACGGACTACAAGCCCAAGTGCCGTCAGGCTCTCGACCCCGAGGTGGCGGACGCGGCGGCGCACGTGCTGTCGGGCGTCCTGACCAAGGGCACGATGGCGGCGGTCGGCGGCATCGGCCGCGACGCGGGCGGCAAGACCGGGACCAACGACAACTCCTCCTCCGCCTGGTTCGCCGGCTTCACCCCCGACCTGGCCGGCGCGGTCAGCCTCGGCGACCCGCGCGGCACGTCGAAGTACAAGCTGAACGGCGTGACGATCGGCGGCCGTTACTACGGCGAGGTGTTCGGCGCCAGCGTTCCCGGCCCGATCTGGAAGGACACGATGCTCAAGGCGCTGAGCGGCGTGCCGGCGACGAAGTTCGCTCCGCTCGACCCCTCGTTCGGCGGGTGCGGCCAGAGCTGCCGTCCCGTGGCGCCGCCGGCCGACGACACCCCGGTGGAGATCAGACTGGACTGACGGCTCCGGCCCGGTCACGCCGCTTCCCGGGGAGCATCAGGTCGCCCGGCCGAGGCGGGGGTGGTCGGCGGCGAGGTCGGCCAGCGCGTCGGCGGTGTCGAGCACGCGGAACAGCCGGGTCAGGTTCGTCCAGCGGAGGATCCGCAGCACCTGGCCTCCGGGGGCGATCAGCGCGAGGTCGCCGTCCCGGCCGCGCAGGTTGTGCGCCAGGCGGACCAGCAGCCCGACCCCGGTGGTGTCGATGAACCGCACCTCGCTCAGGTCGAGGGCGAGCCACGGGCCCCTGGCCTCTATCAGGCCGCGCAGGGGCTCGTGGAGATGCCGCACCGCGTGGAGATCCAGCTCTCCGCGCATGCCCAGCACCCACCATCGGGTGGGGGATGGGGTCGGTGCCGTCCACGTCTCCACGGTGGCTCCCTTCGCTCTCCCTGACGCCGGGGACCACTGAAGGAGCCGTGGGGGAGGTCCGGGGCGACCAGGCGAAGCGCTTCGACGGCAGGACGTCGAACGCGTCCTGGCTCACAGAGGTAGGGCTTGGTTGAACATTGGACCACCTTAGCCCTACTCAGAGTAACAATTCCTACCCGGTGAGTCGATCGAGTGGGGTAAAGCTTCCATGGTCAGGAAAGAGACAAGTGGCTATTGTCACGATTCATGGGGGTTGAGCGCGCGCTCAGGCGCCGACTGGTTCTGATCGGGGGAATCGTCGCGCTGGCCGCCGCGGGTTCCGCGCCTCTCAACGAGGAGCTGTCCAGGGCCGTCGCCGTCGCGTACGCCGCCCAGGGCGCTATGCCGTACTCGTGGGGCGGGGGACACGCGACGCGGCCGGGGCCGTCGAAGGGGACCTGCCGGGGGTACAGCGGCTCGGTCATGCCCTGTCCGGCGAGCCGGACGCGCGGCTTCGACTGCTCGGGGTTCACCCGATGGGTGTACGACCTGGCGTTCGGCGGCGACGTGCTCGGCCCCGGCAACACCGACGACCACGTCGGCCGGCTGCGCCGGGTCGACGTGCCGCAACCCGGCGACCTGGTCTTCTACGGCAGGCCCGGCAGAACCCACCACGTCGGGGTGTACGTCGGAGGCGGCAAGATGATCAACGCGTTCGCTACCGGGACGCGCATCCGCATGGACGACGTGTCCGTGCTGGATGACCTGCTCGGTTACTACCACTATCGAGCCTGATGCCTATGCTTGCCCCTGTTATGGTGCGATTGAGGATATTGGGGCGGATAGCGGCGGAGGTCGACGGCCGTCGCGCGGACCTCGGGACGTCGCTCCAGCGCGCCGTGCTGGCCCGGCTGGTCTGCGCGCACGGACACGTGGTGTCGACCGACCGTTTCGTGGACGACCTGTGGAAGGGCCAGCCGCCTCCTCGCGCCCTGGGCGCGTTGCAGGTCTACGTCTCCAACCTGCGCCGCGTGCTGGAGCCGGACCGCCCGCCCCGCGCCGCCGCCCGCGTGCTGGTGACCGCTCCGCCCGGCTACCGCCTCGCGCTGGAGCCGGACGACGTGGACGCCTGGCGCTTCCCCCGGCTGGTCGAGGCCGCCTCCGGCCTCCTCGCCGAGGGCGCGCCCGCCCGGGCGCTCGACCTCGTCAACGAGGCCCTGGCGCTGTGGACCGGCCCGGCGTACGCCGAGTTCGGCGACGAGGAGTGGGCCGTGCCCGAGGTGGGCCACCTGAACGAACTGCGGGTGGTCGCCTCCGAGTACCGCGCCGAGGCGGCGCTCGCGCTGGGCCGCCACGCCGAGATCGTCCCCGAGCTGGAACGCCACCTCACCGAGCACCCCCTGCGCGAGAACGCCGTACGGCTGCTCGCGCTGGCCTACTACCGGGGCGGCCGGCAGGGGGAGGCGCTCGCGGCCCTGCGCCGCACCCGCGCCCTGCTCGCCGACCAGCTCGGCGTCGACCCCGGGCCCGCGCTGCGCACCCTGGAGGCGGACATCCTCGCGCAGGCCGAGTCGCTCGACCCGGCCCCCGTGATCGGGCCGCCCGTACGGGAGACGCGGGCCGAGCCCGCCCCGGCCGACTTCCGGATGGTCGGCCGTACGGCGGAGCTGTCCCGGCTGGTCTCCGCGGCCGGGCAGGCGCGGGACGGCTTCCGCATCGCCTGGCTCGGCGGCGAGGCGGGCTCGGGCAAGAGCACGCTCGCCGGCGCGCTGGTGCGGCGGTTGGCGGGGGACGGCTGGCAGACCGTGGTCGGCCGCTGCCCGGAGACGACAGGTGGCGTGCCGCCCGCCTGGGCGTGGAGCGAGGTGCTGCGCGACCTTTCCGCCACCCGCCCGCCGGAGCCCGGGACGGCGGCCAGGCTCGCGCCGCTGCTGACCGACGACGCCGCGCCCGTGGGCCAGTTCTGGCTGGCGCGGGCGGCCGGCGACTACCTGGAGGGCGTGCCGGGTCCACTGCTGATCGTGCTGGAGGACGTGCACCGCGCCGACGAGGAGACCCTCCAGCTGCTGCGTCATCTCGCCGGCCGCCTGGCGCGCACGCCGGTCCTCGTCCTGCTGACGCACCGGCCGGCGGAGGCGGGCGACGACCTCACGGCCACCGCCGCCGCGCTCGCCGTCCAGGCTGTGGAGAACATCACCCTGGGCGGCCTCGGGGAGCCGGAGGTGGAGCGCCTGCTCACGGAGCGCTCCGGCACGGAGGTGGACGAGACGCTGGTCCGCACGGTCACCGAGCGGACCGGCGGTAACCCCCTGTTCGTGGCCGAGACGGCCCGGCTGCTCGCGGTCGACGGCCCGGCCGCGGCCCACGCGCTGCCGCCGGGCGTCCGCGACCTGATCCGCCGTCGTCTCGCCCGGCTGCCCGCCACGGCGCAGACGACGCTCCGCACCGCCGCCGTCCTCGGCCGGGAGGCCGACGCGGACGTGCTCGTCGCGATGCCGGGGGCCGACGAGGAGACCGTGCTCGACGGCCTGGAGGCGGGCGTGCTGTCCGGCCTGCTGGAGGAGCCGCGTCCCGGCCACGTCCGTTTCGCCCACGTGCTCGTCCGCGAGACGCTGTACGAGGACATCCCCCGGCTGCGCCGTACGCGCATCCACGGCAGGGTCCTCGCCGCGCTGGAACGCGTGCGGCCCGGCGACGTCGGCGCGCTCGGGCACCACGCGCTCGCCGCCGCGACCACCGCGACCGCCCTCACGGCGGCCGGGTACGCGGCGCGCGCCGCCCACCAGGCCTGGTCGGTCTACCACGCGCACGGAGAGGCGGCGACGCTGCTGCAGGGCGCCCTGGACGCTCTCGACCTGCTGACCCAGGGGACCGGCGAGCCGCCCCGGGACGTCCGCCTCGGCCTGCTGTGCGACCTGGTGTCCGCGCAGGCGCACGCGGGCGACGTGATCACCGCGCTGCGGAACCGGGAGAAGGCCCTGGCGCTGGCCCAGGAGATGGGCGACCGGGCGGCGGTCGCCCGCGCGGTCACGTCGTTCGACGCGCCGGTCATCTGGACCATCCAGCCCGACCGCGCGTACGACCCCCGGCTCGTCGGGGCGATCGAGGGCTCGATGCCGGCGGAGGCGGGGGAACTGCGCTGCCGCATGCTCGTCGCCCTCTGCCACGCGCTCGAAGGACACGATGCGGAGCGCGTCGAGACGGCGAGCGCCGAGGCGCTGGCGATCGCGGACGCACTCGGCGATCCCCGGCTGCGCTGCATGGCGCTCAACGCCCGCTACTGGGCCTGCCTCGCGCCGGACCGGCGGGCGGAGCTGGAGACGCTCGGTCACGACCTGCTGACCGCGTCCGCCGACGCGGGACTGCTCGGCTACCAGACGCTCGGCCACTTCGCGCTGCTCATGGTCGCGCTCGCCCGCAACGACTGGGCGTCGGCGCGCGAGCACGCCGACAGGGGCGCCGCGCTGTCGACGACCGGCCAGCTCGGCCTGGCCCTCGGCATCCTCGCCTTCCTCGACGCCCTGCGCCTGCTGGTGACGGGCGACTTCGAGCGGGCCGGCCGCGCGTACGGCGAGCTCGGCGAACGGCTGGCCCGCACCGGCGACGCGAACGGCGCGATGGTGGGGATGGTCGGCCGCTTCGTGGTCGCGCTGGCGTCAGGGCGCCTCGCCGGGATGGTGGAGGAGCTCACCGTCCTCTGGGAGCGCCTGCGCGAGGACAGCATGGAGATGTACACCCGGGTGCTCGTCGGCGCCGGCCGTCTCGACGAGGCCCGCGCCGTGTGGCTGCCCGGCCACCGGCCCCGGCGCGACTACTACTGGCTGCTGCTGATGTCCATGCGGTCGGACAACGCGGCGGCGCTGGGCGACCGGGAGGTGGCCGCCGAGTGCTATGAGCTGCTGCTGCCGTACGACGGCGAGCTGGCCGGCCTGCACTCGGGGTCGGTCACGGCCGGGCCGGTGGCCCACACGCTGGGCGACCTCGCCGTGTTCCTGGGCCGGCCCGGCGACGCGGACGCGCACTACCGGCGGGCCGCCGAGGTGGCCCGGCAGGCCGGCTCCCCGCACTGGGAGGAGGCCGCCCGCCGGGCGCTCACGCCGCGCCGAACACGAGACGCTCGCGGCGACGGTGGCCGGGACGCAGCAGCGCCAGCATGACGACCAGGACGGGCCCGGCCAGTTTGCGCAGCTCGGCCAGCTCCGCCGGCCGCGCGTGCCGCTCGATGCGGGGCAGCTCGAACCGCGGGTCCCCGCCCTTACGGACGTGCTTCTCCAGCTCCTCCCAGTCCTTCGCGGTGACGTGCCGCATGATGACCGGGAAGAGCTGCCGCTCCTCCTCCACGATGTGCTCGTCCAGCAGGTCGGCCAGACGGCGCATCGGCTTGGCCAGCTCCGCCGGGTCGCCCGCGACGGACCGGATCTCCTCCAGCAGCGGATCGAGCTCGGAGTGGTCCTCGCTCAGCTCGCTCAGGTCCACCTCGGCGCCCGCCGAACGGACGAGCAGGGGCCACAGGTGGTCGTCCTCCGCCTTGTGGTGGTGATGGATGCCCTGGCACAGCTTGACCACGTAGTCCCTGATCGCTGCCGCGCGCTCGGGGCCGCACGGCTGCCGGCCCGCGGCGATCTCGCCGGTGACGTCGGCGAGGCGCCGGGAGTCGGCCCGCATCGCGCGGTGGGTGATGCGGAAGCCGAGCAGGTTGGGGGCGGGCAGGTTGGCGGGGTGCGGGACGGGGGCGTCGGACATCGGGATGCCTCTCATGAGCGGGGTGGTCGGGCACGCTCACTGTGCGCCCCGGTGCTTGGGGTCCATTAGGTCCTTACTTAAACCCGTTCTTATGGGACGGGAGAGAACGGTGGGAAGAACCGATAGCTTGTTCCCCTATGGACAGGCGATGGGTGGGTCCCGACGGGTACGAGATCGTTCCGGCGTACCCCCGCGACCGCCAGGTGCTCCGCGTGCTGCGGCACGGACGGCTGGTCGCCGACTGCCTGTCGGTCGAGGAGGTCGCCCGGTTCGTCGACCTCGCCGACCTGTGCGAGGTGATCGCCCTGCCGGAGCGGGCCGGCGACGCCCGTACGGCCGTCAGGTAGGCGGGCCGCAGGCGTAACCCGCGCCGACCCTGGGCACTCAGAGTGCCGAGGGGGTATCGATGCGCCTGGCCACCACTGTCACCAAGCTCGCGGTCGCGGTCCTCGGCGCGGGGGTCTCCGGCTGCGGCGCGTCGCAGGCCGGCCCGGTCGCGGAGACACCGGTGTACGTGCTCAACCTGCAGGGCTCGGAGCAGGGGCGGCCCGACCAGCGGCCGGCCATCCTGGTCCTTTCCGAGTTCACCACGATCAGCGAGGTCACCTGGCACTCCTGGGGGCCGACCCGGGCCGTCGGCGTGGGCAGGCTCAGCGGCACCTGGTGCCTGCCCGCCTGCGAGAACGCGCCGTACGAGGCCAAGGTGACGCTGAGCAACGTGACCCCCGTCCGGGGGAAGGGCTACTTCAGCAGGTACGCCGTCGCGGCCGAGGTGCCGCCCCGCCAGCGGCCCGCGGCCGATCTCTCCGGCATGCTGCCGACACCGTGAGCCGGCACCGTGAGCGTGGCGGTATTCGAGTTCGCATCGGTCAGCGTGGCCGTGTATGGTTACACCTGTCCGCGAGGCGCGAGAGCGCAGCCGGGCCCGCCCCTATAGCTCAGTCGGCAGAGCGTCTCCATGGTAAGGAGAAGGTCAACGGTTCGATTCCGTTTGGGGGCTCTGGCCGGAAAGTCCTATCTGAGCATTGTTCCTGTGGGAGCGCTGCCGGGTGGGGCTTTCGGCTTGGTGGGGGTGCCTCTTCCCCACCGGCTGACCGATCCCGATCGCGGCTGATCCCGATGCGCGAAGAGCCGTACGGGTCGGGTATCCTTGCGTGGCCGGATGCAGTTTCTCCGGCCCGAGGCGGAGTAGCTCAGTCAGGCAGAGCAAGCGGCTCATAATCGCTGTGTCGCCGGTTCAAGTCCGGCCTCCGCTACTACCCTGCCGGGTCACCTCACGAAGGCGGCCCCGGCCTGGGTTGTCCAGTAGTCCCAAACGCAGAAAGGCACTCCCACGTGGCTGCCACAGACGTTAGGCCGAAGATCACGCTGGCCTGCCAGGAGTGCAAGCACCGCAACTACATCACGCGGAAGAACCGGCGCAACGACCCGGATCGGCTTGAGCTGAAGAAGTACTGCCCCAACTGCAAGACGCACCGGGCGCACCGCGAGACCCGCTGAGTCTTCAAGTCGTGTCTGATAAATCAAGCCCTGCTACGCGTGGCCCAGGCGGCGCCTCGCTGCGTTGTCGTCGTCGCCGATAACGCTGTTATCGGCTCCTCCTCCGCCTTGCGATGCATCCACCTGGATCCCCGCTCGCGACGGGCAGCATTTATCAGACACTCCTCAGCGCGGTCCGGCGCGCGTGGTTCCGCGCCGCGAACGCGGCGGTCGGCTTACGGCGGTCGGCTTACACGGCCTGACCTCGACACAGCACGACCTCGATCACGTATGACCGGCGTCTCCGTCGCGGAGGCGCCGGTTTTCGTGTCGGTGCTTCCACCGGTGCTTCTGGGTCGGATGCTCTGGGCCGGATCTTCCGCGGTGCGGCGGTGACGGCCGGCCGGATCGGGTGTTGCTAGCGTACGGTCACCCGCTCATCCCCTAAGGAGCACGGCCGATGCCTCTGAATCGCGACTTCGTCGGGCGGACGTACCAGGCGTCCGCGCCCTACGAGGTCAGCCGCGTCAAGATCAGCGAGTTCGCCACCGCGATCGGCGACGGCAACCCGATCTACCACGACCGGCAGGCCGCCGTGGCGGCCGGGCACCCGGACGTCGTGGCGCCGCCGACCTTCCCGATCGTGTTCAGCCTCCTCGGCACCGGTGACGCGCTCACCGACCCCGACCTGGGGCTCGACTTCTCCATGGTCGTGCACGGCGAGCAGCGGTTCGAGTACGAGCGGCCCATCCAGGCGGGCGACGAGCTCGTGTGCAGCTCCACCATCGCGGAGATCCGCAGCGTCGGCCGCAACGAGTTCCTGACCGTGCGCAGCGACGTGCACACCACCTCCGGCGAGCTGGTCTGCCGGACCTACAACATCATCGTGGAGCGCGGAGGGGCGGCCTGATCATGGCGGCGACGGTCAAGTACGACGACGTGGAGACCGGCCAGGAGATCCCGGCCGCCGAGTACCGGGTCCGCCGGGTCGACCTGGTGCGCTACGCCGGGGCATCGGGCGACTTCAACCCCATCCACTGGAACGAGCGTCACGCGAAGGCGGTCGGCCTGCCCGACGTCATCGCGCACGGCATGTACACGATGGCGCAGGGCGGCCGGTTCGTCACCGACTGGGCGGGCGACCCCGGCGCGGTGGTCGAGTACGGGGTCCGTTTCTCGTCCATGGTCGTGGTGCCCGACGACGACAACGGCGCGACGATCACGATCAGCGGGATCGTGGAGGAGAAGCGCGAGGACAAGCGCGTCGTGGTCACGCTCACGGCGAGGTCCGGCGATTCCCGGGTCCTCTCCAAGGCCCGCGCGGTGGTCCAGCTCACCTGACCGGCCCCGGTCGGCCGCGATGAGCCATGAGGGTGCTTGGCGGCGCCGGTGCTGGGTAGCGGTCGGATCGTGAGCGAGCGAGACACTTCAGAGACCGAGGGCGTCGTCAACGAGCCGGTCACGACCCAGCGGGAGCAGGGCGACACCGCCGGCGTGGCGACGCAGACGCAGGACCCGGGCAAGGCCGGGGACGCCCAGGGCGGTGGGCTGCCGGCACCCCGCGCGGGGAACGCGCGGGAGGCCGCGCGGGCGGCGGGCCACGAGGAGATCACCGAGGTCAAGCGCGACGTCGCCCCCGGCGGGACGATCGAGACGGCGCTGACCCCGTCGGGCGAGGCGTCGATGGTCGCCTCCCAGCTTCTGTGGGACGGCAGTTCGGCCACCTCCCGGATCGACCAGGCGATCGCCGAGACCGGCGTCGACACCGGCACCGACTCACCTCCCGACCAGGAAGCCCCTCACACTCCGTGAGGGCGGGCGGGGGCGGGGTGGCTATCCTGTTCCTCTACACGGCCCCGGGTGCCTCTACCCGGCCTGGGGGGACGCGCTGAGGAGACGAATGGCTGACCGGCTGGCAGGGGTGGCCCTCGCCCGCTACACCACCCTGCGTACGGGCGGCCCCGCCCGGGCGTTCGCGGAGGCGGACACCACCGCTGACCTGGTCGGGTTGGTGGCCGAGGCCGACCGTGACAGGGAGCCCGTGCTGGTGCTCGGCGGCGGCAGCAACCTGCTCGTCTCCGACGAGGGGTTCGGCGGGCTGGTGGTCCGCGTCGTCACCCGGGGCGTCGAGGCGGTGCCGTCCGGGGACGGGCGCGTGCTCGTCACGGCGCAGGCGGGGGAGGACTGGGACGCCCTGGTCGCCCGGTGCGTCGCCGAAGGCCTGTCGGGGATCGAGTGCCTGTCGGGGATTCCCGGCCTGGTGGGCTCCACCCCGATCCAGAACGTCGGGGCGTACGGGCAGGACGTCTCGCAGACCGTCACCGGCGTCCGCGTGTACGACCGCGGGACCGGCGAGGTGGCCGACCTCACGGCGGCGGAGTGCGGTTTCGCCTACCGGCACAGCGCCTTCAAGCACGACCCCGAACGGCACGTGGTGCTCGCGGTCACCTACGCCCTGGAGCGGTCGGCCCTGTCGGGGCCCGTGGCGTACCGGGAACTGGCCGCGCGGCTCGGGGTGGAGATCGGCGAGCGGGTGCCGCTGACCGAGGCACGGGAGGCGGTGCTGGAGCTACGGCGCGGCAAGGGGATGGTGCTCGATCCCGACGACCCCGACACGCGCAGCGCGGGGTCCTTCTTCACCAACCCCGTGCTCGGCCCGGACGAGGCGGCGGCCCTGGAGCTTCGCGCCCCCGGTCATCCGCGCTGGGACATGCCGGACGGCTCGGTGAAGATCCCGGCGGCGTGGCTGATCGAGAACGCCGGGTTCCCCAAGGGGTACGAGAAGGGCCGGGCCCGCATCTCCACGAAGCACACGCTGGCCCTGACCAACCCCACCGGTGAGGCGGGCGCGGCCGAACTGCTCGCGCTGGCCCGTGAGGTGCGCGACGGCGTGCACGAGAAGTTCGGTGTGTGGCTCGTCAACGAACCCGTGCTGGTGGGAGCAAGTCTTCAGCTCAGTTAAACTGGGACAACACCGAAGGGGAGTAGTCCGAAATCCACTGATCGACACACTGGCGGTTCGCCCGCCCGGTCGTGGAGCCCCCGTGGCGGACGAGACCTTCGGCCCGACAGTCATGACCACATGCTGCCGGGCCGAAGTCGTGCCCGCTCCCCGGGTGTCGTACGGCGGCCCGGTCGCATCTCCCCTCGGAAGGCGACCCCGTGCAAGCCCTCTGGATCTCCCTCGTCGTCATCTTCGTGGCCGAGCTCGGCGACAAGAGCCAGCTCATGGCCCTGACCTTCGCCACCCGGTTCAGGACGCTCCCGGTGCTGGCCGGCATCACCGTCGCGACCGCGCTCGTGCACCTCGGCAGCGTCGCCCTCGGCAGGGTCGTCGGCGACGCACTCCCCACCACCGCGATCTCGATCGTCGCGGGTCTCGCGTTCCTCGGCTTCGCGCTGTGGACGCTGCGCGGCGACGAGCTCAGCGAGGAGGAGGAGGGCAAGGCGGCCAAGACGACCCGCAACGCGTTCATCGCCGTCGGCGTGGCGTTCTTCCTCAGCGAGCTGGGCGACAAGACGATGCTCGCCACCATCACGCTGGCCACCCAGCACGGCTGGTTCGGCACCTGGATCGGCTCCACCATCGGCATGGTCGCGGCCGACGCGCTGGCGATCCTCGTCGGGCGCTTCCTCGGCAGCCGCCTGCCGGAAAAGTGGATCAAGTACGGCGCCGCCGCCGCGTTCGCCGTCTTCGGCGTGCTGCTGCTGATCGAGCCCTTGTTCGGCTAGTCGAGAAGAGACAGGCGGTGGGCCGCGGCGGCGGCCTCACCCCGGGTCGACACGCCCAGCTTCGGCAGGATGTTCGACACGTGGACGCTGACGGTCTTGGCCGAGATGAACAGCTCGGCCGCGATGTCGCGGTTGCTCCGCCCGGCCGCCACCAGGCGGAGCACCTCCAGCTCACGGGGGGTCAGGTCGGCCTGCCGTCCGGACCTGGCCGGCGAAGCGTCGGACGGCGCGGCGTCGGGCAGCGAGGTCCTGGACAGCGGGGCACCGACGCGGCGGGCCAGTGTCTCGATCTGGGTGACCAGCGGGGTCGCGCGGAGCGCGGTGGCGAGCGGGCAGGCCTCGTGCAGCCGCGCGGAGGCCCCGTCGCGGTCGCCGCGCGCGGCGGCGTCCACCGCCGCGAGCAGCAGCGCCTTGGCCTGGACGTAGGGGCGGCCCAGCCGCCGCCACGCCTCGGCCGCCGTGTCGAACTCTCCCCGGTAGACCAGGCCGAAGGCCTCGTTCACCGGTCCGTCGCCCAGGTTCTCCGCGAGGCGGTCGCCGTGCGCCCGCACCTTCGCGACCCGCTCGGGCGCGACCGGCGCCGCGGCGTCGCAGACGTACCGGATCGAGGCCAGCAGCCGCCCGGCCAGCATCGCCTTGCGTGACAGCGGCGGGTTGTCGAGCGCGGCCTCCAGCAGGTCCAGCGCCTTGAGCGGCTCGCCGCGCAGCAGGTGGAAGGCGAGCGCCAGGCGGGTGTTCTGCGTCCACTCCTGCGTCTGCTCCTCACGGCGCGGGGAGAAGGCGCCGACCTCGGAGAGGATGTCCTGCGCCAGGTCCTCCTCGCCCCGGCTGATCGCGATGTCCGCCCGGACGCGCAGCATGTGCCAGCGGGTGCGCATGGTGGGGCCCATGGTCATGGCCCGGTCGATGACCTCGATGGCCTCGTCCCACCGGCCGAGCGACTCCAGCGCCTCCGCCCGGTTGTTGGCGATGAACACCCCCTGGTGGCGGAACCTGCCGTACCGGCGGGCGAGCTTCTCGCCCTCCAGGGCGAGCAGCACCGCCTCCTCCGAGCGGCCGAGGTTGTCCAGGGCGTCGACGTTGTTGCCCAGGGCGCGCAGGATGATCCGCGGCGAGTCCAGGCGGGTGCCCATCGCCAGCGCCCGCTCGTTGAGCGCGAACGTGGTCTGCAGGTCGCCGTTGATGGAGTGGCCGAGCGCGAGGTTGATCAGCAGGTCGGCCTCCTGGACCTCGTGCCCCTTCTCGCGGGCCGTGCGCAGCGCCTCCTGCGTGACCGCCGTGCCCTCGACGACCTGGTCGGAGCACATCAGCATCGTGCCGAGCCGGGTCAGCACGAGCGTGCGGGTGTCCCCGGGCAGCGGGACCAGGCCCTCGGCGCGGCGCAGGTCGTCCAGGCTGCCGGGCTTGGCCTTCTGCGACTTCACGTTCGCCATGCGGACCAGCAGCTCGGCCACCCGCTCCGGGGCGGTCCGCTCGTCCAGCTCGGCGAGCGCGCCGCGCACGTACTTGAGGCTCTGCTCCATGTCACCGCTGACGTACGCCGCCTCGGAGGCCCGTTCGAGCACCGTGCAGTGGTCCTGGCCGATGCGGCCGGCGGCGCCGGGCACCTTGTCCCACAGCGTCAGCACGCGTTCGAGCAGCTGGATCTGCTCGGTGTAGGCGAACGACTTGGCCGCCTTCTCCGCCGCCTCCCAGGCGGAGACCAGCGCCCACTCGTCGTCGCGGGCGGAGTACCAGTGGTGGGCGATCTCGATGGCCGCCCGCCCCGGAGGAACCAGCGTGCGGTCGCGGTCGATCTCCTCGGCGTACCGCGCGTGCATGCGGGCGTGCTCGCCCGGCAGCAGCTCGTCGTGCACCGCCTCGCGGATCAGGGCGTGCCGGAAGGCGTACGCCCCGCCGTCGGCGACCTGCAGCACGTTCGCGGCGATGGCCGGGCGCAGCGCGTCCTCCAGGTCCACGTCCGACAGCCCGCTCACCGCCGCGAGCAGGGCGTGCCCCACCCGTACGCCCCCGGCGGCGGCGACGCGGAGCACCCGCTGGGTCTCCTCGGGCAGGCGTTCCACCGACCCGATGATGAGGTCGTGCAGCGAGTCGGGGAACGAGCACTCCTCGCCGCAGTCGAGCAGCGCCTCCACGAACAGCGGGATGCCGCCGCTGCGCTCGAAGACCCGGTCGACCCTGGCGAACTCGGGGGTGACGCCGAGGATCCCGGCCATCTGCGCGGCGACCTCGTCCTGGGTGAAGCGCGGCAGGTCCAGCCGCACCACCCCGTCGACCCGGCCGAGCTCGGCCAGCACGGGCCGCAGGGGATGGGTGCGGTGCAGCTCGTCCGACCGGTACGTCATGACCATCAGGACGGGGGCCGTCCTCAGGTTGCGGCTGAGGAAGGCGATGAGGTCGCGGCTGGAGCGGTCGGCCCAGTGCACGTCCTCGATGATGAGGACGACCGGCCGCCGCTCGGAGAGCCGTTCCAGCAGCGTGAGGATCAGCTCGAACAGCCGGGCGCGGGCCGACTCCGTCTCCCCGTCGCCGGTCGGCTCGCCGAACTCGGGCAGCAGCCTGGCCAGGTCCCGGCCGGCGCCGTCCGGCAGCAGCGCGGTGACCTCGGCGACCCCGGCCTCCCTGACCAGCTGGCGCAGCGCGGCGGTGAACGGGGCGTACGCGAGACCCTCGGCGGACAGCTCCACGCAGCCCCCGACGAGCACGTGGGCGCCGTCCTGTGCGGCCTCCTCCGCGAACCGGCCGGCGAGGCGGGTCTTCCCCACCCCTGCCTCGCCGCCGATCAGCACCGCCGCGGTGGCCTGCTTGCGGGCCTGGTCGTAGGCCTCGGCGAGGGTCTCCAGCTCCGCGTCCCGCCCGACGAAGACGGGGCTTACCGCCCGGCGTGTCATGTCGTAAAGCATGTCATGACCCTTTGTCTGGCTTCGCCTGCTTTTTCGCCCTACGGGGGCTGGCAAGCCCGGCCGGGAGGGAGGGTCCGGCCGGGCCTTCGTACGCGGGTCACGAGCTGCGGAGCTTGCCGAACGTCCCGCGCAGCCGGCGGGAGCGCTGCTGCGCCTTGAGGCTGGCCAGCGCCTGGCGGGCGCGCCGGTGTGACGCGGCCTCCTCCTGGAGCTCGGCGGCCCGGTTGATCATGATCTGGTAGTGCAGTTCCGGCCCCATCGCGGTTCTCCTAGTTCGAGGCTTCTTTCCCGTACACATCAAGGTTCGTTCTAAGACGCCCCCCGCCACATCGGGCGGATGCCCTATCTCTTGGCCGCCCTGTGTGCGACCGGTGGCCTACGCCGTCTAAGGCGGGTAAGGCGATGCCTTAGGAACACCCGGGTGAACCACTCCGACTTTCGTGGAGGCCCTGAAGCCAGCATCATCTGCTGGCGGAAGGGAGAATCACGTCACGATGCCAGCCCCGAGGAAGTACCCCCAAGAGCTTCGCGAGCGCGCGGTGCGCATG
>NZ_JABBWW010000044.1:0-39540 GCF_014161385.1 Microbispora sp. H10670
CTTGAACCTCCGTACGTTGATCCACCTCGGGCTCACCCACGCCGACGGCGCCTGGGCTCTCAAGTCAGCCACCGCCTGATGTCCTCCACCGACAGCCCTCACCAAGATTTTCAGTGATCTTCTAGACGAAAAGGCGTCTTCCCCGGTTCACTGCCTGACTCGCCCGGCGATCCGCGGGGTGAAACGGCTGGCAGGACGGGCGATGGCGGCGGACGTCCGGGGCGATCTCACGCGATTCCGCCGCACCAAACGGCACATGACCGTAATTCACCCCCTTGACACCACAAATCGGACGGAAAAAACTCGGAGACCGTGCCACACCCCCCACAGCGGCGCGTGGACCGCCACGTCGCCGTGAAGGAGCCTGTATGAGGCGTCTGTTCGCCGTCGTCGCGTTGCTCGCCGGCTTCCTGCTGGTGCCCACGCGGTCGGACGCCGCCGTCGTCAACGTGGCCCCCTGGGCCACCGCGACCGCCTCCTACACCTCCCCCTGGGAGAACGTCGCCGCGATCAACGACGGCGTCGACCCGTCGCGCTCGAACGACCTCCGGAACCGCCGATGGGGCACGTGGCCGCAGGCGGGCGAACAGTGGGCCCTGCTGACCTGGCCCTCCGCCCAGACGATCTCCTCGACGCAGGTGTACTTCTTCGACGACGGAGGCGGCGTCCGGGAGCCGGTCTCCTGGAGGCTGCAGAGCTGGGACGGCGCCGCCTACGCCGACATCCCCGCCGCCTACCCCGTCACCGTGGACGGCTACGTCACCGCCTCCTTCCCCGCCGTCACCACCACCCGGCTGCGGATCGTGCTGGAGAGCGGGAAGGCCGCGGTCGGCCTCCTGGAGGTCAAGGCCTTCGCCGACACCGCCGCCGCCGCGCAGAGCGGCTGGAACCCGCCCGCCGCCCTGGTCACGCCGCTCGACGAGGTCTGGCGGCACACCGAGACCGGCGACCGCGATCCGTACGGCTTCCGCAACTTCGGCTGGGACCAGATCATGGCCAACGGCGGATCGATCAACTACTGCGTACGCTGGGACTCCCCCGCCCCCGTGTCCGCTGAGTTGCGCGACCGCATCCACGCCGCGCTGGGCAGGTCGTTCGGCAAGTGGATGAACGTGATGGCCGGTCACGACGGCTGGCCGTACGCCGAGGTGCCGGTCAAGGTGGTCGGCTGGGCGGTCCGCGACCGCGCCACGCTGCAGTGGGACGACGACTCGGTCGACGTGTACGTCGGCGACATGCGGGAGAACGCGCCGCAGTGCGCGGAGCCCTGCGGCCGCTTCTTCAACCAGTCGGGCGCCTATCCCGACTGTCCCGGCGGGCCCTCCCACCACTACGACATGTCCCTGTGGCTCACGGCGGGCATGGACGGCGGCGCGGGAGGCGACTGGGGCCAGCGCGTCGGCAGCGAGTATCTCGTGGACAACCTCGGCAGCGACGACATCCACATCCTGCTGCACGAGATCGGGCACGGTTTCGGGCTGGACGACTTCTACGACTGGACGCCGACCGGCCAGTGCTGCTTTCTCATGAAGGCGGGCTCGGCCACCTCCATCACCGAGTTCGACGCGTGGATGCTGCGTGACCTCTGGCGCCACCTGAAGAGCCGCTACGGCTACTGACCCCCGCCTGCCCCGGCCCGGTCACCCTCCGGTTCCGTCACGCGAGGACGGTACGCAGCGCGGCCTCCAGTTCGCCGGGGGCGGCGGGGCCACGCGACCGCCAGGCGACGACGCCGTCCGGCCGTACGAGCGAGGCGCCCCCGGCCGTGATCCCGTAGGCGGCGGTGAACCGGCCCTCCGGATCGCCGAGGCCCCCCGGGGCTCCGACGACGCGCGTCCCGACGGTGACACCGGTCCGCCGCGCGGCCTCGGACGCCGCCTTCTCCCACGGTTCTCCCGCCGGACCCGCGAGCAACGTGAACGCCGGGCCGAACAGGTCGCGGGAGGAGACCGGAACGCCCTCGCGGTCGAGCCGCACGTGCGGCGCCCGCGTTCCCGGGCGTCCCGAGGGCGAGGCCGGGTTCTCGAAGAGGGGACGGCCGTCGTCCGGCTCGGCGGCGAAGGCGCCCGACGGGCAGACGTACCCGAACAGTCCCACCGCGGGATCCATGATCTCGGCGACGCTCTCGTCACGCAGGTGCGGAGCGTGCCGCTGGACCATGTTCGCGTACTGCTGCTCGGCGAGGACGTCGGCGTACGGCCGGCGCTCGGCGTCGTAGGAGGCGACCAGGCCCGGACCGGCGAGGCCCGCCAGCGTGTACGCGAGCCGCCAGGCGAGGTGGTAGCCGTCCAGGACGGCGGCGTTGCCGCCCTGCCCGCCGGTCGGCGGCATCAGGTGGGCGGCGTCCCCGGCCAGGACGACCCGGCCGGAGCGGAAGGTGTCGGCGACCCGGGTGACGTGGCCGCCCGGGGACGACCAGGCGGCGTCCACGACGCGCGGGTCCAGGCCGGGCACCCCGCAGGCGGTGCGGATCACCTCGGTGAGCCGGTCCGGGCCGGGCTCCTCACCGGGGTCGAAGACGCAGCTCAGCACGTAGCGGCCGGGGTGGTCGGTGGTGACCACGGTGGCCGACCCGCCGGGCAGTGCGGGGTTCTGGATGTAGAACAGGCCGAACGCGGCGCCCTTGAGCGTCACGTCGAGGTCGGCCTCGAACTGCAGGAACATCGTCCGCATCGGCCCGGACGAGGTCCTGCCGTGCGCCGCGATCCCGGCGGCGTCCCTGATCGCGCCCTTGTGCCCGTCCGCGCCGACCAGATAGCGGGCCGTGACGGTCCGCCGCCGTCCGGTCGCGCGGTCCACGAGCGACGCGACGACGGAGTCGCCGTCCTGCCGGAACGACTCCAGCACCGTGGAGAACCTGATCTCCGCCCCGAGTTCGACGGCCCTTTCGGCGAGGATGCGCTCGGCGCGCTCCTGGCTGGCCATGCCCATCGGCGCGGGAGACAGGACGGACATGTCCGGAGCGGCCTGCACGAAGTCGTGCACGACCCGGCCCGTGACGCTCTCCGCGATCACGATGATGCTCTCGTCCGTCCCCGGCGGCGCCGCGGCGAGGAACCGCCCGGCCACCCCGGCCGTGGCGAGCGCCTCCATGGTGGGGGGCATCTGCCCCCGCGCCTTGGGCTGGGTGGACAGGCCGGCGTGGCGCTCCACGACGAGCGCGGGCACCCCGTGGACGCCGAGGAACATCGCGGTGGACAGGCCCGCCAGGCCTGCCCCGGCGACGAGGACGGGTACGGACTCTCCTGGCATGCTCCGCTCCCTGACAGATAGAATTCGTTCGACCGATAGGAAATCTCGATGCATCGAGATATATACTTCAGCCGTATGGAGCGTCCGTGTCAAGGCATCGATCCGAAGCGCTGCGATCCCTCATGGACGCGATGCGCGAGAACGCCGGTCGCGGCCTGGCGCTGCACCAGGCCATCGCGGACCGGTTCGGGCTCGGGCCGACCGACCTGAAGTGCCTGGACCTCGCCCGCCACGAGCCGGAGCTCACCGCGGGGCGACTCGCCGAGTCGACCGGCCTCAGCACCTCGGCCGTCACCGCGCTGATCGACCGGCTCGAACGCGGTGGCTTCGTCGAGCGCCACCGCGACCCCCTCGACCGCCGCAGGGTCCTGATCCGGTCGACGGGGCGGCACGAGGCGGCACTGCGGGAGATCTTCTCCAGGATCGAGACGGAGTTCCTCGCGGTGGTCGACGGCTACGACGACGGCCAGCTGGAGATGCTCACCGAGTTCGTCGGACGCCTCAACGCGCGGGCCCGGGAGGTGACGACCCTCCTTACCGGCCGCCCGCACCAGTGACCCCTGCCGCTCTCCGGCCCCACGGATACGCCCCTGTCACCTCTGACGACTACGGAACGTCATAGGTGTGTGACGGAAAGTATCGGGAAGGGAGTGCGCGATGCACGCGCAGCGACAGGAGGTGAGCCTGTGACGTCCCTGCTTCATCTGGACTCCAGCGCCAGCGACCACGGCGACTCGGTCACCAGGCAGTTGACGGCGCTGTACGCCGACACCTGGCGGTGTCTGCACGGGAGCGCGGGGTACCGGTACCGCGACCTCGCGGCCGAACCGGTCCCGCTGGTGTCCCCGGCCTTCGTCTCCCTCGGCATCCGGGTGGAGAGAAGGGGCGCGGTCGCGCTGCCGGACGTGGCGGAGATGACCGAGGGCCCCGCCGAGGAGCGTGAGTGGGCGCTGACCCTGCCGCTGATCGCGGAGATGCGCGCCGCGGAGACGGTGCTGGTCGGCGTCCCGATGTACAACTACTCCGTGCCCGCGTCCCTCAAGGCCTGGATCGACCGGGTGACCTTCCCGGGGGCCTTCCTCGACGCCGGCACGGGAGACCACCTCCTCCGGAGGACGAACGTGGTGGTGGTCACCGCCCGCGGCGGGTGCTACGCCCCGGGCACACCACGGGAGGACTTCGACTTCCAGACGCCCTACCTGAGGGCGTACTTCACGGACCTGGGAGTGGCCCCGGAGAACCTCTGCTTCGTCGGCGCGGAGATGACCAGGGCGTCCGACGTGCCCGCCCTGGCCCGCTTCAAGCCCCTGGCGGCGGACTCGCTGGCCACGGCGCGGACCGCCGTGTCGGAGCTGGCGGGCCGTGCGGCGCGCAGCGGCGCGGCGGCCCGTACGCGGTGAGGCGCCGGCCGCCCGGCGGCCTGTCGTGAGAGGCGGTGTCCGCCCACCGGCGGACACCGCCCGCACGGCCGCCGCGTGTCACCTTTCCGTGGTGCGATTCGTCTTAAGGACGAGGACCGCAGACATGACCCGGCGGGAGGCCGTTTCCACGTTGACGTCCGGCGTCCGATGCCGCACCCGTAACCGGCGAAGCCCGGTAACCAGGCCTACCGAAGACATTCTGTAAACGCATTGTCAGGATGTCTGGACGCTTCATGTCCGGTGAATCGAGAATCGCGTCCACAGGGGGGCGATTTCGATTGACGTGCCATTTTCTCGCGGCGTGGTCCCGCCATTCATCGGTCACGTTCTCGGACGGCGATTTTTCCCGCCGACGGCCTTCCACGCGGGTCACGCCTGCCAGGATGGACCGCCCGGCGATAAGTGCGGCTACCGGCCGGGCGGTCCATCCGCTCAGGTGAGCGGCTGTCGCCGCTCCACCGCCACTCGGTAGCGGTGCGTGATGGTCGCGAGTTCGGCGGTCTTGTCGTGGCCGGGACGACCGGCGATGCCGCGCTCCGCGCCGTCCATGTTCCGGTTGGCGAGGATGATGGCGGTCGTGGCGGGGCGCCTGGCGGCCTCGTACCGCAGCAGGGCGGTGGCCACGTCGTCGCCTTCCGCGAGCTCGGCGGCGAGCGTGGCGGCGTCGATGACGGCCTGCGAGGCGCCGTTTGCGCCGATCGGGTACATCAGGTGGGCGGCGTCGCCGAGCAGGGTCACCCGGCCCTCTCCCCAGTGCGGCAGGGGGTCGCGGTCGACCATCGGGTAGCGCAGGATGCGGGGGCTGCGGGCGAGCATCGCGGGCAGGTGCAGCCAGTCGAAGTCCCAGTCGGCGAGGTGGGGCAGCACCTCCTCGATCCGTCCCGGGCGGTTCCAGCCCGCGTCGCCGGCCAGGCTCTTCGACGGGGCCGCGACCAGGCAGACCCAGTTCACCAGCGCCTTGCCGCGCTCCGCGTGGCGCCGGGAGACCGGATAGGCGATCAGCCGGGTGGCCTGCTCGTCGTTGGCCAGGATCATCGTCCGCCCGTCGAGGAACTCGTCCAGTTCGGACAGGCCACGCCACATGTCGACCCCTGCGGGCGACAACGGGACGCGGTCGGGGTGGAGCTGGGACCGCACCGCGGAGCGCAGCCCGTCGGCACCGACCAGCGCGGCGGCCTGGATCTCGACCGCTCCCCCGCTCTCGTCGTGCGCGAGGACGCGGACGCCGGAGGGCGTCTGGTGGAAGCAGATGACGCGGAGCCCGGTGCGCACCGCGCCGGGGCCGAGCCGGTCCCGTACGGCCGCGAGCAGGAGCATCTGCAGCTCGCCGCGGTGGATGGAGTACTGGGGGTGCTCGTGGCCGGCGTCGACGCCCCGGGGCTCGGTCCACAGCGTGGTGCCCTTGTGGTCGAGGTAGCGGTGCTCGCGGGTGCGGATGCCGGTGGCCGCCAGCGTCTCGCCGAGCCCGAACTCGGTCAGTATGCCGATCGCGGCCGGCTGGATGTTGATTCCCACTCCGAGCGGCGCGAGTTCGGGCGCGGCCTCCAGCACGACCGCGCGGATCCCCTTGGCGTGCAGGGCGAGCGCGGCGGCCAGCCCTCCTATCCCCGCGCCCGCGATCACGATGTCGGCGGTGTTGGCAGTCGTCATGGCGTCGCGCTCCCTGGGCCGGGGGTGGCTACTCTTCGTCACCTTCGGGTGGGCGGTGCGGTCAGGGCCGGGCCCCGGACACCGCCCGCTCTGGGGGATGCGCGGGCGACGTCCGTCCGCCGATGCCGAGAGGCGGACGGAGTGTGTCGCGTGGGGCCCGGACCCGCTTGTGGGTTGCCGCGGAGTGCCTGGTCAGGCGTGATGGACGGAGATGACCTTGTAGGGCTGCGGAGCCGCCTTGGCGATCTCCGCCGTCCGCTTCGCGATGGCCTGCGCCTCGGGGTCGCCCATGGTCGCCTTGATGTCGTCGACACTGCGCCACTGGGCGAGGTTCACGACGCGGGTGCCGTCCGCGCTGGCGAGAATGTTCACCGAGACGAAGCCGGGCCGGTGCTGCATGACCTTCTCGGTGCCCTCGTTCAGAATGGCGATTAGTTCCTGCTGCTTCGAGGGGTCGACGTCGAAGATGTTGATGAAGGTTGCGACTTGGTCGTCGACGCGAATCACGGTCTCAGTCATGACTTCATCGTATCCGACAATGAACCATTAGAGTCAAGCCTCTTTGTTAAACAATCGCGGACCTCGAACACGAGAACTCCTCACTGAATATCTCGTCCGGAGAGCAGGAAATGCCGCTTATCTCAAGCGGACGCGGAGGGTCCGGACGGCCTTCCCGGCCGTCCGGACCCTCGGATGTCGGCGCGGGGCACGCCCCCGCGCGGTCTCAGGCCGGCGTCAGCGAGGGACTGGCCTGCAGGTCGAATCCCTCGTACCCCGCCTCCGCCACCTCGCTCAGCTTGGCCCGGTACGACCCCAGCCCGGCGAAGTAGAACATGACCGTGTTCTTCTTGCCGGGGATGTTGGCGCCGAAGATCCACGAGGCGACCTTGGGGAAGAGCGTGTACGCCGCGAGTTCCCGGCAGGTCTCGGTCCACGCGTCCTCGGCGCTCGCGGTGGCCTCGATCACGGTCGTGCCGTTCTTCTCAGCCGTGCGGATCAGGCCCGCGATCCACTCGACCTGGGTCTCGATGCCCGGCGGCAGGTTGCTGAAGGCGCTGTTCGGCCCGAGGACCATGAACAGGTTGGGGAAGCCGTGGGTGGCGACGCCGAGGTAGCCGGTGGGGCCGTCCTCCCAGTGCTCCCGGATCGTCACGCCGCCCCGGCCGCGGATGTCCATCCGCTTGTAGCTGCCGTCCACGGCGTCGAAGCCCGTCGCGAAGACCAGGACGTCGAGTTCGTGCTCCACGCCGTCCGCGGTGACGACACCGTCGGGGGTGATCTCCCTGATCGGGTTCTCCTTGATGCTGACCAGCGTGACGTTGTCGCGGTTGAAGTTCTCGTAGTAGTCGGGGTTGCAGATGGGGCGCTTGGCGTAGAGGTCGGTCGGCGTCAGCTTGCGCGCCGTCTCCGGGTCCTTCACGATCTCCCTGATCTTCGACCTGATGAACTCCGCGGCGGCCTCGTTGGCCGCCGGGTCGGTCACGATGTCGGAGAACGTGCCGAACATGAAGCGGAAGCCGTTCCCCTTGTCCCAGTACTCCTGGAACACGCGCCGGCGCTCCTCCTCGGAGACGCTCATCGCGGGGACCTCGCTCTCCTCGAACCCGCAGGCGACGCGGGAGCCGCGCACCTGGTCCCAGATGAGGTCGTAGCCGGCCCGCACCTCCGCGACGTACTCGTCGGTGACCGGGCCGTGGCCGGACGGGACGCAGTACTGCGCCGAACGCTGGAAGACCGTCAGATGCCCGGCCACCTTGGCGGCGGCGCAGACGAACTGGGTGCCGGTGGACCCCGTGCCGACGACGCCGACGCGCTTGCCGTCGATGCTGAGGTCGTCGGGCCAGGCGCCGGTGTGGACGATCCTGCCCCGGAAGCGCTCGCGGCCCTCGATGTCGGGGATGTTCGCCGTCGACAGCGGCCCGAGCGCGGTGACCAGGTACCGCGTGGTGAAGGTCTCACCGGTGTCGGTGCCGATGGTCCAGACGCCCCGGGACTCGTCGAAAACCGCGCTCTCGACCCCGGTGTCGAGCTGGATGTCCTCGCCCAGCCCGTGCTTCTCGACGACCGCCTCCAGGTAGGCGAGGAGCTCACGCTGGGGGGTGTACTTGGTGGTCCAGTTCCACTCCTGGAGCATCTCCTTGTCGAAGGAGTAGCGGTAGACGAAGCCCTCGACGTCCGACATGGCGCCGGGGTAGCGGTTCCAGTACCACGTGCCGCCCACGCCGCCTGCGCGGTCGAAGGCCCGCACCCGTAAGCCGAGTTCGTTGCGGAGCCTGTGCAGCATGTAGATGCCGGCGAAGCCGGCGCCGACGACGATCGCGTCGAAGTCGGTCGTGCCCGGCTCGTTCGTGCTCTGATCGGTCGTGCTCTGATCGGTCGTTATGGGGCCGGTCGTTATCGAGTCGGTCAAGGTCGCACTCCTTCGTGTTTCCTGTCCCTGTTGGGGAGGGGGTCACGGCTGTAGCCGTGAGATGTGCCAACCGGAGGAATCCCGGTCGTAACGCAGCCGCCGGTGCAGCCGGTCGGCGTCGGCCGACCAGAACTCCACGGCGGCGGGCTCCAGGCGGTATCCGGCGAACCGCGCCGGGCGGGGCAGGGGGGTCCCGTACGACGCCAGGCGCTCCGCCTCCGCCCTGAGCCCGGCGATGTCCTCCAGGGGTTCGCTCTGCCGCGAGACCGCCGACATCGCGTGCAGCGGCACCGGCCGCGCGTTCCACAGCCGTTCCGCCTCGGGCTCGGGCAGCATGACCACGGGACCGGAGAAGATCAGTTGCCGCGCGGTCTCGCGCCAGTAGAGCAGGCCCGAGCCCCAGCCGGTCTCGGCGATCTCCCGGCCCTTCCGGCTGGAGCTGTGGCTGGTGAAGACCAGGCCCCGATCGCTCACGTCGATGACGGCGACCATGCGGGAGGAGGCCCGGCCGCCGCGGTCGGCGGTCGCGAGGGCGAGGGCGAGGGGCTCCCGCACGCCCTCCTCCACCGCCGACGCGATCCACTGCCGGGCCAGGACCATCGGCTCGGCCGGCGGCGTGTCGTACTCGGGGAACGCCGGGTCGATGGCGCCGGTCAGACTCTCGAACCTGCTGCTCACTGTCGCCTCCGGGCTGTGTGGGGGTACGGGCGGCCCTGGCCGCATGGCGAGGACGGGTGCGGACCCGGCCGCGCGGGCGATCCGCCGGCGGGTCCGCGCGCCGTTCAGGCGTAGATCACGCCGCGGGCGACGGTCACGGCCGAACCGCCGACCCGTACGGACGTGACGGCTTCCGGGGCGCCGTCGGCGCGGGCCCGCATGAGCGAGGGGCGGCCCATCTCGACGCCCTGGTGGATGTCGATCCACTGCCCGAACCCGATCTGCCCGTGCCGGGCGAGGTGGACGGCCAGCGGACCGGCCGCCGACCCCGTGGCCGCGTCCTCGGCCACGCCGTAGGCGGGCGAGAACATCCGGCTGCGCCAGGTCGGGCCGGAACCGGCGAAGCAGTTGGTCGCCATGTCGGGGAAGGCGGCCAGCGCGCGCTGGTCGGGGTCGACCCGGGACAGCGCGGCGATGCTCTCCAGCCCGACGTACACGTGCCGGGGACCGTTGTGGTAGATCACGACGGGCAGCGTGGAGGAGGTCAGGCCGAGCGCGGCGAGGAGTTCACCGGCGCGGTCGAACTCCTCCCACGTCGGGACGGGCTGCCCCATCTCCGCGGCGACGACCCTCCCGTCCACGCGCTCCAGGTCGAAGGCGATGACTCCCATCGCCGTCTCCAGCCGGAGCCGGTCCTCCCTGCGCCCCTCGCCCAGCGCGATGGCGGTGCCGAGGAGCGGATGCCCGGCGAACGGCAGCTCGTTCACCGGCGTGAAGATGCGGATGCGGGCGTCGCCCCCCTCCCGGGCCGGGAGGACGAAGGTGACCTCCGACAGGTTCATCTCCCTGGCGATGCGCTGCATGCGTTCGGCGGAGAGGTCCTCGGCCTCGAAGAAGACCGCGACCGGGTTGCCCTGCAGCGGCGTGTCGGTGAACGCGTCGACGACCACGTACGGACGCGCCCCTTCCAGCACGGACTGGCCGGTGACCGTCATGGCAGCAGTCCCTCCATCAGAGAGCCCAGGATGCGGGGGCCGTTCTCGGTGAGCACCGACTCGGCGTGGAACTGGATCGAGGCGAAACGCGGGCCGCGCAGCGCGTGCACCTCGCCGGTCACCGGATCACGGCAGATCTCCACCGTGCCGAGGCCGTCGATCTCGGCCCGGTCCGCCTCGGCGCGCGCGGCGAACGTGTTGTAAAACCCGACGCGCTCCCGCGCGCCGAAGAGGCTGATCTCCTTCTGCAGCCCCTGGTTGGGCACGTCGCGGCGCTGCAGCGGGAAGCCGAGCCGGGTGGAGAGGACCTGGTGGCTGAGGCAGACGGCGAGGAAGGGGCGCCGCCCGGCGAGGAGGGCGTCCGCGGCGGCCCTCAGATAAGCGATCTTGGGGTGGGCGTCGTCCCGGGGGTCGCCGGGGCCGGGCCCCAGCACCACGAGGTCGTACCCGTCCAGCGACGGCCTCTCGTCGTGGCGGCGCACGGTCACCGCCATGCCCAGGCTGCGCATCTGGTGGTCCAGCATCGACGTGAAGGTGTCCTCGGCGTCGACGACCAGCGCCCGCACCCCGGCCAGCCGCGGCAGGGCGGCCGTGCCGCAGCCGCGCCTGCCCAGCCAGAAACCGGCGATGTTCTCGTTGCGCCGCTCCAGCGCCTCGCGGACCTCCGGGCGGGTCCTGAGCCTGCCGCTGTCGCCGGTGTCGAGCGCCGCGAGCAGGCCGGCGGTCTTCGCCCGGGTCTCCGCCACCTCCGACATCGGGTCGGAGTGGCGTACGAGTGTGGCGCCGACGCCGATGCGCGCCCGGCCGGTGCCGTCGATGTCGGCGGTCCGGATGAGGATGGAGGAGTCGAGGGTCTGCCGGCCGGCCTCGTCGTGCCCGATCAGGGCGACGACTCCGCTGTAGTACCCCCGGCCGTGCGGCTCGTGCCGGTCGATCACCCGGCAGGCGTTCTCCACCGGGCTGCCGGTGACGGTCGGGGCGAACATCGTCTCGCGGAGGATGTCGCGCACGTCCCAGCCGGTGTCTCCCTCGATGAAGTACTCGGTGTGCGCGAGCCGCGCCATCTCCTTGAGCCGGGGGCCCGTCACGCGGACGCCCGGCTCGCAGATCCGCGTCATCATCTTGAGTTCCTCGTCGAGGACCATGTAGAGCTCGTCGGACTCCTTGCGGTCGGCGAGGAAGTCCATCACCCCGTGCAGGGACGGCCCGGACTCCGGATACCGGTACGTGCCGCTGATCGGGTTCATGGTCGCGACGCCGTCCCGCAGCGTCACGTGCCGTTCCGGAGTGGCGCCCACGAACGTCCGCTCGCCGGTGTGGACCACGAAGGTCCAGTACGCGCCCGACTCGACCTCCAGCAGCCGCCGGAAGAAGGAGAGGGCGGAGGCGGGCGTGTAGTTCCCGATGTCGGCGACGAAGGACCGCTTGATGACGAAGTTCGCCCCCTCCCCCTCGCCGATCGCCTCCTTGACGACCCTGCGGACGAGCTCGGCGTAGTCGTCGTCGTCCACGTCGAAGTGCCCGCCGGAGACCGCGAAGGGCAGGTCGGGGATCCGGTCCAGGGCCGCGCCGACCGGCAGGGTGGCCTGCCGCGTCACCGTCATCGCGATGAGCGGGGCGCCGTCGTCGGCGCAGGCGAAGCCCCGCTCCCGGACCTGCCGGTAGGGGACGACGACGAGCGCGTGGTGGCGGTCTCCCGCCCCCGGCTCCCCCTGTTCCGGCAGCGGGATGTCCGCGAGTTCGCTCAGGTGCGCGACCTCGCCGATCAGGACGTCCAGCACGCCCGGGCCGGTCGCCTCCGGCCGGTGCAGCAGCGCGAAGGCCGGCGCCCGGAGGTCCAGCACGGCGTCGAGCAGGCCGCCTCCGCCGGTGTCCGAGCCGCTCCCGAGGCCGCTTTCGAGGCCGCTCACGAGAACACCTCCTTGGCCGTCAGGACGACCGCGCACCTCTCGGCCGCGTACTCGACCGCCATGCGGTGGTAGTCGGCGGTGAAGTCGGCGACGGCGTCGGCGACCAGGAAGGTCTGCAGGTCGTTGGTGAAGGCGTCGACCGCCGTCATCAACACCCCGACGTGGGCGTACACCCCGCAGACCACGAGCTGGTCGCGGCCGGCGCGCCGCATGCGCTCCAGCAGGTCGGACCGGAAGAACGCGCTGTAGCGCAGCTTGGTGAACATCCAGTCGCCGGGGGCGGGGGCGAGTTCGTCGACGACGAGCCGGTCCTCGGGGGCGCGGCGCATGCCGGGCCCCCAGAAGTCCTTGAGGAGTCCGCGCTGCTCCTCGCTCATGTCGCCGGGCTGCGCCGTGTAGCCGACCGGGACGCCGAGCGCCACGCTCCGGTCCCGCAGCAGCGCGACGTTCTGCACGAGTTCGTGCCTCGTCGGGTCGGCGAACGGCCTGACGAAGTATCGCTGCATGTCGTGGATCAGGAGCACGGCACGAGCGGGATCGGGCGTCCATCCGGCGGCGTTGGGAGGCAGCTCGCCCGCCGCCGGAAGGGGGTAGGGCTTGATTGCGGGAATGCCGGACATGGAAGTCCTTTCTGGTAGCCGTCGCGTCAGCCGCCCCAGGCGGAGATGACCGAGACCGCCTGCCAGAGGGTCAGCCGGGGGTCACAGAAGCTCGTGTAGCGGTCGCCCACCTGGGCGAAGCCGCTCTCGTCGGCGACGCATTCGGTCACGTCGTCGGGCGTGGTCTCCAGATGGAGGCCGCCGGGGACGCCGTCCGCGCTCTCGACCGCGGTGACGAACTCCCGGACCTCCTGTTGCAGGGCCGGCACGAGGCGGGTCTTGTGGCCCGACGGGGTGACCCGCGTGTTGCCGTGCATGGGGTCGCAGAGCCAGATGACGGGGTGTCCGGCGGACCTCACGGTCTCGACGAGCGGCGGCAGGGCGTAGGCCACCTGGTCGGCGCCCATCCGGGAGATGAGGGTGAGCCGGCCGGGCTCGCGTTCGGGGTCGAGCCGCTCGCACAGGCCGAGCAGTTCGTCCTTGCTCATCTTCGGGCCCACCTTGCAGGCGACCGGGTTGGCGACCTCGGCCAGCAGGGCGACGTGCGCGCCGTCCACCTGCCGCGTCCGCTCGCCGATCCAGGGCCAGTGCGTGGAGCCGAGGATCAGCCGCCCCGACGCGTCCCTGCGGAGCATCGGAACCTCGTAGTCGAGCAGCAGCGCCTCGTGGCTGGTCCACACGGGCGGGTCTATCCGGGATCGGGTGGACGATCCGCGCCAGCCGAGGTGCTCCATGATGTCGCTGGCCGCCATGTATCCGGTGAGTATCCGCAGCGGATCGGGCTGCCTGCTCTCGGCGGTCGGCTCCGGGCCGTTGACCATGTGTCCCCGGTACGCCGGGAGGGTGAGGTCGCCGACCTTCTCGGTGGAGCTCGAACGCGGCTTGGAGAACTGGCCGCCGATGCGGCCGGCCCTCAGCACGGGCTTGTGCGTGATCATCTTGAGCGCGCCGGCCAGCACGTCGAGGGCCGCGGACTTGCGGCTCACGTGCTCGGGCGTGCATTCCTCGGGGTTCTCCGCGCAGTCCCCCGACTGCACGACCAGGGAGTTTCCTGCGGCGACCTCCGCCAGGAGGGCACGCAGGGCGCGCACGTCCGCCGGCCTGACGAGCGAGGGGCGGGAGGCGAGCACTTCCTTGACGCGCTGGACCTGCGAGACATCGGTCCACTCCGGCTGCTGCAGCGCGGCGCTCAGCCGGATGGCGGGCATCACGTCATCCACGGTTCTCCATGGGGTCGAGGCGCTCTCGGCGCCGTCGTCGTCGCCCGGCCGGGGACGGCTGGGGGGTTGTCTGGCAGCCGCTGACGATCACGCGGCGGGTGTGACCTAGGTGGGGATTCCCTCACGCCTGATCTCGGGCACGGGGATGTTCAGCGCGCGCAGTTGCTCGAACGGGTTCATGAACTCGCGCTGCAGCTTGATCTTCCCGTTCTCCAGCTGGAAGGAGTGCAGGAAGTGGTTCCGGTAGTGGCCTTCGGGGTAGCCGGGGAAGCGGATGGCGCCTTCGCCGTCGCACTCCACCCAGAAGAAGTTCGGGTCGTCCGTCTCGAAGATCTGGATGTTGGTCCAGACCCAGTCGGGGAAGCACTTCAGCGACCAGACGGCGTGCTCGCCGAGGCGGTCACGCCCGCGGATCGCGATCGGCTGCCCGGTGTCGTTGGTCCAGAGGCCGCCGACGCCGTCCTCGGTGAACAGCAGGTGCCGCCGCAGCCGATCCTCGCCTCTGGTGTTCATGTACTGCTCGACCGTCGCCCGGTTGATTTTCCGGAGTTCGGCCTCCGCGTCGGTTCCCGGAAAGTGAGTCGTCTCTGACACGATGAACCCTCCAAACCAATGCCGATTAATGGCGATATTTCACCCTGTGCCTTCTCCGCAGAAGCACCTCCGTTGATTTCCGATCACCCCGGGAAACCCCTGCGCACCATGTTCGCCAGGCTTTCCCACTCCTCTGATCTCCTGAGCACGACGGCGCGCACGAGCGGCATGCAATGGGCCGGAACCGCCTCGGCGATCTCCTTCCACTGGGCCGGGCCCACCTCCGTGGCCAGGAGCATCCGCAGCAGCAGCCGCCCGGACTCGGTCGCCCGCAGGGACGGATCACGCGCGAGCTTGCGCAGCACGGACGCCGTTTCCACCGCCTCCCCCGCCGGGCAGCCCGGCTGCCTCGGCTCGCCCCTGCGGCGGCTCTCCACGCGGGGGCGACGGGACTGCGCCGCCCGCGAGACCACTCCGGTGCGCGGCGCCGCGTCCTGCGCCGGCGCCGTCTCGCTTCGCGAGCCGCCGCCGGTCTCCTCCCTCGCGCGCAGCCGATCCGGGATCGGGTCCTGCCCGCGGTCGAGCCGCTCGCGTACGTCCCGGACGGTCCCCAGGGACAGTCCGGTCTTCCTGGACAGCTCCCGGAGGGAGATCTCCGAGTTGGCCGCCAGCAGGGCGGCCGCGCTGCGACGTCCCTCGACGCTGCTGACCGGCCTGGACTTCCCGTCCCGGCCGACGCGGCTGAACTGCGTCTGCCCGCCGAGCCGCCGGCGCAGGCCGCCGACGGTCTTGGCGCTCAGCCCCGCGCTCTCGGCCACCATCCGGTCGGACCAGTGCGGATGGGAGGCGATGATCCGCCCGGCCGCCTCCTTCCGCTCGTCGAGCGTCAGCGGCAGGCCGTGGCCGACGTTGAGCCGGACCGACAGGACGAACGCGTCGGCCTCGCTTCCGTCGAAGAACCGGACCGCGATCTCGTTCCTGCCCTTCAGCACGGCGGCGCGCAACCGGTGCATGCCGTCGATGACCCGCATCGTCGGCCGGTGAACAAGGAGCGGATCGAAGGCGCGATCCATCTCCGCGAGCATCCGGACGTGCGCCGGGTCCTCACGTTGCCTCCGCGGCGACAGCGAGGAGGTGAGATCGCGGACGGACACGATCTCCCACGGCAGGTGGCGCAGATCCGCCACATCGGGAAGGCGAGTTCCAAGTTCGCGATCGGTGTCGGCTGCGGTGTGAAGTGTCACTGCGGGGCCTTCCTATGAAGGAACAAGGGCAGGGGCGAATTCTTCACAGGAGCTCAACTGCGCTCAGCTTATGGTTCGGATGATTGCCATACCAGAGCAAAGGGAACAGATTCATGACAAGTCATCCATAATTTGGATATCGGTCTGCCCGCCCGCGACGGGACCAGGAAAAGTCGTCGAGGTATCGCAATCACGACATATAACGAAAAGCATGGCACGGCATGACCAACGTCATAGAGCCGTACCTGCCGTAAGGGATGACCGTTTCGATAAGCGTCCCGAGACCCGAGCGCTGGGCCCCGGACGACCCGGCGGGCCCCTGGCACACATCTTTCAGCGTCTCACCGGCCACCGATTTCGGACACCGTGCTCGATTTTCGGCACGGCGCGAAAGTATGAGCGGTCGATGCGAGGATAGTATGCACCTCGGGCGGCAGCCGGCCGGTGCGCTTCACGGCCGGAGAGGTCACCCGCGGTGCCCCTCCCCGTCACGTTGGTTCAAACGAACCGGCGACAATAATCAGTACGGGCACTGACGTCTCCTTGTCAAACGTGCGTTCTCCATCTCCCCACCTATACGACGAACCGCGACGGTGAAAGGTGACCGATGAACGACCAGGCCCAATTGGCCGAGCACTTCGACCGATCCCGCGGGCATCTGCGCGGAGTCGCGTTCCGCATGCTGGGCAGCGCGGACGAGGCCGACGACGCGGTGCAGGAGACCTGGCTGCGCGCCTGCCGGGCCGACTCCGGCTCCGTCGACAACCTGACCGCCTGGCTGACGACGATCACCGGGCGGGTCTGTCTCGACATGCTGCGCTCACGCAGCCGCCGGCGTGAGGACTTCGCCGACCTGACCGAACTCGACATGCTGGCCCCCCACGAGGAGACCGCCGACCCGGCGGACGAGGCGGTGCTGGCCGACTCCGTCGGTCTCGCGCTGCTCGTGGTCCTCGACACGCTCGGCCCGGCCGAGCGCGCCGCCTTCGTGCTGCACGACCTGTTCGCCGTGCCGTTCGACGAGATCGCCGTGATCGTGGAACGCTCGCCGGCGGCGGCGAAGAAGCTGGCCAGCCGTGCCCGTCGCCGGGTGCACGACACGGCCGACGTCCCCTCCTCCGACCTGGTCAGGCAGCGTGTGGTGGTGGACGCCTTCCTGGCCGCCTCCCGGGCCGGCGACATCGACGCCCTTCTCGCGGTGCTGGCTCCCGACGTCGTACGCCGGGCGGACGCCGTCGCCCTGCGCGGACAGGTCAGGGCGCAGGCGGAGGTGCGGGGCGCGCGGGCGGTCGCCGAGGAGACGCGCACCAACATCCGCAGGGCGCGTTTCGCCTCGCCCGCTCTCGTCAACGGCGCCGTGGGGGCGGTGGTCGCTCCGCACGGACGCCTCCAGCTCGTCCTCGAGTTCGCCTTCTCCGGTGACCGCATCGCGTCCGTCGACGTCATCGGTGACCCCGTCCGCCTGAAGGAGGTCCGGCTCGGTCTCGCCGACAACCCGGCCGTGGCCGCGTCGTCCGTACCGCGCCAGCTTTCGGTGCAGAGCGTGTGACACACCCGGGAGGCATCGTGATCGTGAATCCGCGGCTCGCCGTGCTGTACGTCGGCGACCAGAGCAGGACCCTGGAGTTCCTCACCGGGACGCTGGGCTTCGAGATCGCGGCGGACGTCCCCCAGGGGGAGGGGCGCCGCTGGGTGGAGGTGCGCCCTCCGGGCGCGCAGACCTGCGTGGCCCTCGCCGCCGTCGAGCCCGAGATCCTGGAGGCGCTGGAGGCCCGCGCCGGACGGATGACGCACGGCTGGTTCGACTGCGACGACGTCGACGCCACCTGCCGGGACCTGCGGGCACGGGGCGTGGAGATCGTCGTGGCGCCGCAGGCCACTCCCTGGCGGGAGGGCGGCCGGTGGGCGCAGATCCGCGGCCACGACGGCAACCTCTATGGGCTGACGGAGCGAGGCCGCTGACCGCGGGTGGCAGGGGCGCGGGTGGTAACTGTGGGTTCTCCTCAGTTGCACACCCCGCCCGCCCCCTCGGTGCGGTTCAGCCGCCGGCGTCCCGCCGGAGCGGGCGCACCTCGCAGCGCACCCGCGCCCTGGCCCTGGCGTCGATCACGCCCACCGCCTCCTCCGTGAGCCCGGTCACCGCGGCGATGTCGGCGTACGAGAGCCCGAAACCATGGCGCAGCAGGAACACCGTCCGCTCGTCCCGGTCCAGCATGCCGAGCACGGCCGACAGGGCCGCCGTGACCGACTCGGCCAGTTGCAGATCGGGCTCGCCCCGCAGCGGCTCCGGCAGCCAGGGGCCGATGTGCTCCTCGCCGTTGGCCTGCGCGACACGCAGGCGCGTCAGCGCCAGCACGGCGACCAGCCCGATGA
This sequence comes from Microbispora sp. H10670, assembly GCF_014161385.1. Lineage (NCBI taxonomy): Bacteria > Bacillati > Actinomycetota > Actinomycetes > Streptosporangiales > Streptosporangiaceae > Microbispora > Microbispora sp. H10670. The sequence continues at coordinate 18,266 of NZ_JABBWW010000044.1, forward strand.
GCGCGTTCGGGAACCCCGCCGAGCGGTCGCCCTGACCGGCCAGCCAGCGGGCCCGGGTCTCCTCGACCACGCGTGCGGCCTCCCCGCCGTCGCCGAGCATGCTGCGCGCCACCGCGTGGAGCAGAGCGGCGTGTTCCTCGAACGCCTGGAACGCGCAGTCCGCTTCGGCCGGCCCATCCGGATTACGCTCCATGCGCTCTCCTCGCAGTCGTGGTCCGATCTCCGGACGCCGCCCACCGGGCCGATAACCGTATGTCGCCGCCCGTGGCCCGCCCTGCCGGACACCTTTTCGCGCGGCGCCGCAACCCCCTGCGCCGCCCGATTCGACGATTTCCTCGTCGCCCGCAATTTACACCGGCGGAACCGCCACGCCCAGAATTACTCCCCCTCTCCTTTGCCGGCTCCCCTTGGCCGGCACTCCTTTGCAGACGGCCCCGGCGGGGCCCGCGGGAGCGCCGGACCGCTCCTTTCCCATTAAGACGAACGCGGCCCGCGGAATGTGACACGCGACCACGCGGTGAATTACCGGCGCAATGCGCATGTCACGTTCCGGCCCTCGGGATACGTCATTCTTTTGGCGGCTCGAACCGGCGGAACCTTTCCGCTCCCCACCGTGCCGCCTTCCGGCCGCACAGCGAGGTGAACAACTGATGGTCTTCGTCCCGGACGCGTCCCACGCCGATCCGAGCGCGTGGCGGATCGCCATGGACGCCAGTGAGGGAACGCTGTCGATGACGACGTCGAAGGGGCCCCGGCTCCTGCACGAACTGCCCTGTTTCCACGGCTCCTTCTATCTGAGCCCTCCCGGGCTGCTGGCGGGCTTCACGCTGCAGCTGCCGTTGCCGGTCTATCCGTCGTGGCTGCAGGAGGACGAGGCCCCAGTGCTCTTCTGGGAGTCGGTGGACCTCGAAACCGGCCACGCCCCCAACGAGGTCATGGGGAACGCCCGGCTGCGGCTCGGCAGGCGGGAGACCTCCGCGACCGTGTCCGCCCTGTGCACGGAGGTCCCGGTCGCCCAAACCGGCCGCTCCTACCTGAAGATCGTGCTGGAGACCGTGTTCCCCTCGGTGAGCCTGCGCTGGCCGGCCGAGGCGTGGCAGCGGCTGCGGCCGGTGACGCTCAAGCTGTTCACCGAGATCCGCCCGGCCGACCCGCCCGAGTCTCGGTGGCCGGTGCCGGAGCAGCGGGACCGCTGAACGGCACCCTTGGGCAGCCGAATGTGGTCCGGGCCGGCCGGCCCGGACCACATCGGTCCCGGAGACGGGTCAGCGCGTCAGAGCGCGGTTCTGCCCGTCTGAAAGAGTGTCCGGGAGAGCGGCCCGCCCGTCCTCGCCGTGTGGGCCGCCGTTGGCTGTCGGAACCTTCTCCCCGCCGTACGCCCTGGACATCCGCAGGCGCAGTCGGCCGATCGGTCCGCGCAGGCCCCTGGGGGGCACGGCCTCGTCGTACGGCAGCACCGGCACCGGTTCCCGGCCGCGCAGGTGCGCCTCGATGTCCTCCGCCGGCCGCGAGTGGACCTCGACGTACCGGCCGTCGGGCATCCGTTTGATCACCCCCGACTCCACGCCGTGCGTGAGCACCGCGACGTCGGAGCGCTGCAGGCCCAGGCAGATGCGGTAGGTGACCGCGTAGGCCAGGGCGGGCGCGACGAACACGAGGATCCGTCCGGCCCAGGTCGTCGTGTAGAGGCTCACGCGGAAGTTCGCGGAGATGATGTCGTTGCCGCCGAACAGCCACAGCACGCCGTAGAACGCGATGGCCGCCATGCCGATCGAGGTGCGGTGCGGGTTGTCGCGCGGCCGGTCCGCGAGGTGGTGCTCGCGGTGGTCACCGGTGATCCACCGTTCCAGGAACGGGTAGAGGGCCATTCCGACGACGATGATCCCCAGCGGCACCAGCGCGGGGATGACCACGCTGAGCGGGACCGTGCCGGCCTGCGAGGTGCCGAAGAGGTTGACCTCCCAGGCGGGCATGATGCGCAGCGCCCCTTCGAGGAAGGCCAGGTAGAAGTCGGGCTGCGAGCCGGCCGAGATGTCGGCGGGGGTGTACGGCCCGTACAGCCAGACCGGGTTGATCTGCGCGAACGTGCCGAGCCCGGCGATCACGGCGAACGTGAACAGGAAGAACGCCCCCGACTTCGCCATGAAGGCCGGGTAGAAGGGCGCGCCGACCACGTTGCGGTTGGTCCGCCCCTTGCCGGGGAACTGGGTGTGCTTCTGCACCCACATCAGGATCAGGTGCGCGGTGACCAGCGCCAGGATCAGGCCGGGCAGGAGCAGGATGTGGATCGAGTAGAAGCGGGAGATGACGTCCTCGCCCGGATACTCGCTGCCGAACAGGAAGAAGTTGAGGTAGGTGCCGACCACCGGCAGTCCGATGACCACTCCCTGGGTGACCCGGAGCCCGGCACCGGACAGCAGGTCGTCGGGCAGGGAGTAGCCGGTCAGGCCCTCGAACAGCGCGACGGAGAGGATCACCACGCCGATGATCCAGTTGAGCTCGCGCGGCTTGCGGTAGGCGCCGGTGAAGAAGACCCGCAGCGCGTGCGCCATCATGCCGCCGATGAAGACCAGCGCGGACCAGTGATGGATCTGCCGGATGAGCAGGCCGCCCCGGACCTCGAAGCTGATGTCGAGCGTGGACGCGTACGCCTCGGACATCGCCACCCCCTTGAGCGGGGCGTACGTGCCGTTGTAGACGATCTCCCCCATGCTCGGCTTGAACCAGAACGTCAGGAAGGTGCCCGTAAGCAGCAGGATGACGAACGAGTACAGCGCGATCTCGCCGAGGAGGAAGGACCAGTGGTCGGGGAATATCTTGCGCAGGTTGCGTCTGGCGAAGCCGCCCGCGCCCAGGCGGTCGTCCAGGAATGTGGCCGGCCCGGCGATGCGCTCGGGCACGGTTCTCAGTTCACTCAAAGGTGGCCTCCGTTCTCCCTGGCCCGCGCCTCCGCGTCGCCACGCTCCCAGTAGCTGGGGCCGACCGGGGCGGCGAAGTCGCCCAGTGCGACGAGGTAGCCCTCCTCGTCGACGCCGACCGGCAACTGCGGCAGCGGCCGGGCGGCGGGGCCGAACACGACCCTGGCCCCGTCGGCGGCGTCGAAGGTTGACTGGTGACACGGGCACAGGATGTGGTGGGTGGTCTGCTCGTACAGCGCCGCGGGGCAGCCCACGTGCGTGCAGATCTTGGAATAGGCGACGATCCCGTCGTGGGTCCAGTTCGGATCGGTGCCGGGTTTCAGCTCCTCCGGACGGAACTTGACGAGGATCACCGTCGCCTTGGCGAGGACGTTCAGGTCGTGCTCGTAGCCCTGGGGGACGACCGACAGGATGCCTCCGGGCGAGTTGAAGTCGGCCGCGCGGATCGGCTGTCCGGTGCCCTCGACGACGAGGCGCAGCGGCTTGCCGTCCTCGGTCCGCTCTCCCCAGACCGTGTGCCGCAGCTTCCGGTGGAGCTGCGCGGCGGGCGCGCCGGTGGTGTCGAGGTCGCGCAGCAGCACCAGCGGCGCCAGGCCCAGCGGCGCCGCCGCGAGCAGCAGGGTGCGGCGCAGCAGGCGGTGCCTGACGATGCCGCTCTCCGCGGCGCCGCGGACGAACGTGGCCGCGACCTCGGCCCGCACCTCCTCGGGTGAGGCCATGGGGTGGCGCCGCTGGACCAGCTCGTACTTCGGCATGATCTGGCGTACCCAGATCACGATCCCCGAGGCCAGCGCCAGCAGCGCCAGCGTCAGCGTCCCGCCGAGGGCGACGTGCGAGGAGCCCGTCGCGCTCAGGCCGCCGACCTGGAGCCGGACGTACGTCACGAGGAAGGCCACGAGGGCGGCGAACGCCAGCAGGAAGCACAGCGCCGCGACGCGCTCCGCCCTGCGGGCCGTCCGTTCGTCCTGCGGAACGACGCCGGGGACGCCGGGAACGGCGGGAAGATCGGCCTCCTCGTCCGCCGCGTCCCGACGCGCGGACGAAGCGCCGGGCAAGGGGGCGCCGGTTGAGGGAGCGTCGGTCAAGGGGGTGCCGAGGACGCGGGCGGGCGTCCGCCGGTCCGGGCGCGGGCGCCCCTCAGGCCACCCCTCCGGACGTCCGGTCTCGTGCTCGTTGTCCGTCATGACGAAAGTCGCTTCTCTCGCGGCCCGTCAGCCCGCGGCGCGGACGGGCCTGGGTCTTCCGGGTCGCCGGCCCTCGACGCCCCCGAGCTTGTCCTGGTTCGCGATGATCCAGATCCGGGTGACGCGGTCGGCGGCGAGGTCGACGTCGACCACGATCACGGCGATCGGCTCGTCCCCCGCGGTGATGAGCGCCGCGGGCCCGCCGTTGACGTCCACGACGGAGCCGCTCCCGATGTCGTCCCCCATGTCGTCGGTCTCCGCGACCGCGGCGCTCTCCGGGCGCAGAACCCTGCGCAGACCGCGGACGAGCAGACGGCCGACCTTCTCCGCGCCCTCGACCCGGTTCCTGGCCACGCCGCGGCGGCCGTTCCCGTCGATGCACAAGGTGACCTCGGGCGCGAGCAGATCGAGCAGCGCCCGCAGGTCGCCGCCCAGGCAGGCGGCCAGGAAGCGCTCCGTCACCCGCCTGCGGACGTCGTGGTCCTGCCGGAACCGGGGTCGCCTCTCCCGTACGTGCGAGCGGGCGCGGCGGGCGAGCTGCCGCACCGCGGCCTCGGACCGGCCGACCATCACCGCGATGTCGGCGAAGGAGAAGTCGAACGCCTCCCGGAGCACGAACACCACCCGCTCCAGCGGGGAGAGGGTCTCCATCACCACGAGCATGGCCACGGAGACCGAGTCGGCGATCTCCGCGCCGTCCTCGAGTGCGGGCCCGGTCGGCAGCGGCTCGGGCAACCACTGCCCCACGTACGCCTCCCTGCGGGCCTTCGCCCACCGCAGCCGGTCGAGAGCGAGCCTCGTCGTGATCTGGACGAGGAAGGACCGTGGGTCGGCGATCCTGGCGTGGTCGACGCGGTCCCACCGCAGCCACGCCTCCTGGACGACGTCCTCGGCGTCGGTCACGCTGCCCAGCACCCGGTACGCCACCCCGAAGAGCAGCTCGCGGCTGCTCTCGAAACTGGCGACCGGCGCGGGCTGCCCCTCGGTCACCGCGGGCATCTGGCCTCCTTGTCTCCGCCTCCCCTATAGAGACGCGCCGGAGGCACGAGACGTGACACGGGCGGCCCAGGGTGCGAGACCGCCGGAGAGGCCGACACGCAGGGGACTTCTCCGCGTATTGCCCTTTTCGTGATCTGCACCACTCTTGACCCTCCAACACAGCCGGGTATAAACAAATACGAAACAACATCGAAACGGTGGTGAACCAACACGATGTACGCCGAGGAGCGGCAGCAGGAGATCCTGCGGGTGGCGCGGGACGCCGGCCGGGTCGACGTGGTGACGCTGGCCGACCGATTCGGCGTCACCACGGAGACGATCCGCCGCGACCTGACCGCGCTGGAGCGCGCGGGCGTCCTGCGGCGCGTGCACGGCGGCGCCATCCCGGTCGAGCGCCTGGGATTCGAGCCCGCCCTGGCCGCCAGGGACGAGGTCATGACGGCCGAGAAGGAACGCATCGCCAAGGCCGCCCTGGCCGAGCTTCCGCAGGACGGCGCCGTGGTCCTCGACGCGGGCTCCACGACGAGCCGGCTCGTGCAGGCGCTGCCGCCGGACCGCGAGCTCACCGTCGTCGTGAACTCGCCTCCACTGGCCACCATGCTGGCGACCCGTCCCAACCTGACCGTGCTCATGCTGGGCGGCCGGGTGCGCGGCCGGACGCTGGCGACCGTGGAGGACTGGGCCATCCAGCAGTTGTCGCAGCTCAACGTGGACGTGGCGTTCATGGCGACCAACGGCTGCTCGGTGGCCAAGGGCCTGACCACCCCCGACCCGGCCGAGGCGGCGATCAAACGGGCGATGATCGCCTGCGCCGACCGCGCCGTCCTGCTGGCCGACCACACGAAGTTCTCCGCCACCTACCTCGCGCGCTTCGCGACGCTCCGCGAGATCGACGTCGTCATCACCGACACCGGGATCGACCCCGACCTCGCCGCCGCGCTGGCCGCCGCCGGACCGGAGGTGGTTCGCGCGTGATCCTCACGCTGACCCTGAACCCCAGCCTCGACCGCACGATCGAGGTCGGCGCGCTCACCCGCGGCGCGGTCATCCGCGCCGCCGCCACCCACCTCGACCCCGGCGGCAAGGGCGTCAACGTCTCACGCGCCCTGCTGGCCAACGACGTGCGGTCCTGCGCGGTCATCCCGTACGGCGGCAGCGAGGGACGCCGGCTCCTCGACCTGCTGTCCGCGGAGGGCATCGACATGGTCCCCGTCCCGGTCGAGGGCCCCACCAGGTCGAACGTCGCCATCGCCGAGCCCGACGGCACGGTCACCAAGGTGAACGAGCCGGGGACCGCGCTGACCCCCGCCGAACTGGACACGCTGGCGGGCGCGGTGCTCGACGCCGCCCGGTCGGCCGACTGGGTGGTCGCCTCGGGCAGCCTCCCGCCGGGCGTCCCGATCGACGTGTACGCCGGGCTGGGCCGCCGGTTCGCCGGCGCCGGCATCAACCTCGCGGTCGACACCAGCGGCCCCGCCCTCGTGTCCGCCGTGAGCGCCGGCCCGGCCCTGGTCAAGCCCAACCGCGACGAGCTCGCCGAGGCCACCGGCACGTCGATCGCCCACGTCGGCGACGTGCTCGACGCCGTCGGCAAGCTGCGCGCGATGGGCGCGCGGTCCGTCCTGACCAGCCTCGGCGCCGACGGCGCACTGCTGGTCGAGGACGACGACCGGGTCTGGTACGGCGAATGCGCGGTCGAGGAGCCACGCAGCAGCGTGGGCGCGGGAGACGCGCTGCTGGCGGGCTTCCTCGCCGCCGGGGCCCGCGGCGCCGCCGCCCTCGCCGAGGGCCTGGCCTGGGCCGGCGCGGCCGTGGGCCTGCCCGGCAGCCGGATGCCCGGTCCGGCCGACATCGACCGCACGCACGTCCGGATCGGCTCCCCCGACCCGGCCCGCCAGCTCTGCCCCTACTGACCGCGTCCACCGAAGCCCGTGTCCACCGAACCCGCGCCCACCGCATCGGCCCCGCCGACCCGCCCGCTCCGCCCGCTCTGCCCCTGCTGATCCACTCGCTTCGCTCGCTTCGCCCGGGGACGACGGCGACCCGAGAACCCCCCAGCCGGCCCGCCAGGCCGGTCGCCCGGAAGGAGCATGTCCATGGCCACGCCCTATACCCCCACCGTCCACGGCACCGGTGTGCGGGCCACGATCCAGCGTTTCGGCGGCCACCTCGCCGGAATGATCATGCCGAACATCGGGGCGTTCATCGCCTGGGGCCTCATCACGGCCCTGTTCATCCCGACCGGGTGGATACCGAACAAGACACTCGCCGAACTGGTCGGCCCGATCATCGGCACCCTCCTTCCCGTCCTCATCGGCTACACCGGCGGCCGGATGGTCCACGCCCAGCGCGGCGCGGTCGTCGGCGCCGTCGCCACCATGGGCGTCGTCGTCGGCGCGGACGTGCCGATGTTCCTCGGCGCGATGGTCATCGGCCCGCTGGCCGCGCTGGTCCTCAAGTACGCCGACCGGTTCACGGCCGAACGGACCAGGGCCGGCTTCGAGATGCTGGTCGACAACTTCACCGCAGGCATCGTCGGCGCGGTCATGGCGATCGCCGGGGTCCTCGCCATCGGCCCGATCGTGGAGAAGGTCACCGAGGTCGCGGGCGACGGCGTGTCGTGGCTCGTCTCCCACTCGCTCCTGCCGATCGCGTCGGTCATCATCGAGCCGGCGAAGGTGCTGTTCCTCAACAACGCGATCAACCACGGCGTGCTCGGGCCGCTGGGCGTCGCGGAGTCGGTCAAGCACGGCAAGTCGATCCTGTTCATGCTGGAGTCCAACCCCGGCCCGGGCCTCGGCCTGCTGATCGCCTACCTGCTGTTCGGCCCGAGGTCCCTGCGTCCGAGCACCCCCGCCGCCATGATCATCCACTTCTTCGGCGGCATCCACGAGATCTACTTCCCGTACGTGCTGATGAAGCCGCGCCTGATCCTCGCGGTGATCGCCGGTGGCGCCTCCGGTGTGCTCACCTTCCTGGTCACCGGGGCCGGCCTGGTGGCGACGCCGTCGCCGGGCAGCATCTTCGCCTACATGGCGGTGACCCCGAAGGGCGGCTGGTTCGGGGTGATCGCCGGGATCGTGGTCGCGACGGCCGTCTCCTTCGCCGTGGCCGCCGCCCTGCTGGGCTTCGGCCGCGCCAACGGCGACCAGGGACCGGCACCGGACGCGATCCGGACCGACGCGGGCGACACCGGCCACGCGAACGACAGCCACCCGGACGACAGCCACGTGAACGACATCGACGGCACGAGCACCGAGAAGCGCGACCCAACCGGCGAGACGGCGGCCGAGAGCGTGCCCGCCACCAAGGAGGCGTAGAACCGTGTCCAGCATCCAGGGCAAGGACGTCCGCAAGCTCATCGTGGCGTGCGACGCGGGCATGGGCAGCAGCGTCATGCTCGCGAGCACCCTGCGCAGGCAGCTCAAGGGCACCGAGGTCACCGTGGATCACACCCCGGTCAACTCGATCCCCGGGGACGCCGACGTGGTCGTCTGCCACGCCGGGCTCGCCGACCGGGCCAGGGCGAGCGCCCCCGGCGTCGCGCTCGTGCCGTTCCAGGTCTTCATCGGCGACCCGGCCGTGACGCGGGTCGTCGACGCGATCAGGAACGGGGGCACGATCGATGGCTGACCGGGCCACGGCCCCGCTCCCCCTCGACCCCCGCGCCGTACGGACGGCCGCGGCCGCCGCGGACGTCGAGGACGCCGTCCGGCAGTGCGGAGCGGTCCTCCAGGAGGTCGGCGCGGTGGACGGGACCTACGCCGAGGCCATGCTCGAACGCGAGCGGTCGATCTCGACGTACGTCGGCGAGGGCGTGGCCATCCCCCACGGCACGCTGACGTCGAAGGAGGCGGTCCGGCACGACGCCGTCTGCGTGCTGCGCTTCCCCGAGGGCGTCGACTGGCACGGCGAGCGCGTGACGGTGTGCGTCGGCATCGCCGCACGCGGGGACGGCCACCTGCGGCTGCTGTCGTCGCTCGCCCGCATCCTGCTCGACCCGGACCGCGCCGCGGCCCTGCGCGCGGCGACCGAGGTCGACGAGGTCATCGGCCTGCTGCAACCGGACGGAGAGGAAGACCCGGAGTGAAAGTCGCCCGATTCCACGCTCCCGGAGACATCCGGCTGGAGGAGGTGCCCGAGCCCGTCGCCCGCCCCGGCGAGGTCAAGATCCGCGTGCGCAACTGCTCGACGTGCGGCACGGACGTGAAGATCTACCGGTTCGGGCACCACCACATCAGGCCGCCCCGGGTGATGGGCCACGAGATCGCCGGAGAGATCGTGGAACTCGGCGAGGGCGTGACCGGCTGGAGCCCGGGCGACCGGGTGCAGGTGATCGCCGCCATCCCCTGCGGCGAGTGCGAGGAGTGCCGCCGGGGCCACCGCACGGTCTGCCCGAACCAGGAGTCGATGGGCTACCACTACGACGGCGGCTTCGCGCAGTACATGGTCGTGCCGGCCAAGGTGCTCGCCGTGGACGGGCTCAACCGCGTCCCCGACGGGGTGGGGTTGGCCGAGGCGTCCCTCGCCGAGCCGCTCGCCTGCGTGCTCAACGGGCAGGAACTGGCCCGCGTCGGCGAGGGAGACGACGTGGTCGTCGTCGGCTCGGGCCCGATCGGCTGCCTGCACGTGCGGCTCGCCCGCGCCCGCGGCGCGGGCCGGGTGTTCCTCGCCGACCTGAACGCCGAGCGTCTCGCCATGGCCGCCGGGCTCGTACGGCCGGACGCGGCGATCTGCTCGGGAGAGACCGACGTCGTGGACGAGGTGCTCAAGCTGACCGGCGGCCGGGGCGCCGACGTGGTGATCACGGCGGCGGCCTCCGGGGCGGCCCAGCAGCAGGCGTTGCAGATGGCCGCGCGGCAGGGCCGGATCAGCTTCTTCGGCGGGCTGCCGAAGGACGACCCGATCATCGCCTGCGACTCCAACCTCGTGCACTACCGGGAGCTGACCATCGTCGGCGCGAACGGATCGAGCCCGGCGCACAACGCCCGCGCCCTGCGGCTCATCGCCGACGGAGCGGTGCCGGTCGCCGACCTGATCACCCGTCGCCTCGGTCTGGACGAGGTCATGGACGCCATCGACGTCGTCGCCCGCGGCGCCGCGATCAAAGTCACCATCGAGCCCTGAAGCCGGGCCCTCAAGCTCTGACCTGAGACCAAGCTCTGGAAAGCGAGCTCTGGAGATCGAGCCATGGAAGGAATGCGATGCCGGAAAGGACAGTGACGGTCGCCTCGCGCTCCGGCCTGCACGCCCGCCCCGCCAAGATCTTCGTCGAGGCGGCGGCGCGGCAGCCGGCGCCCGTGCGCATCCGGGTGGGCGACGGCGACGCCGTCCCCGCCGACAGCATGCTGGGCGTGCTGACGCTCGGGGCCGGGCACGGCGCGGTGGTCACCCTGGAGGCCGAAGGGCCGGGAGCGGAGGAGGCCCTCACCGCCCTCGCGGACCTGCTGGCCCGCGACCTCGACGCCGAAGGCGCCGCATAGGCCGAGGGGGCCGCATCACCTGAACGACGGGTGCGGCCACCCGCCCGCGCCGCGCTTCCGCAGCGGTGCCCGCCGTACGCGCCGATGGCTGACGCGCTCCCCTTCGGGGAGACTGGGGCGCGGGAGGGAGGAGCGGTTGATGGCCTCATCAGCACGGCGGGCAGCGGGCCCCGGCGACAAACGCGGCGAGCGGGAGGAGGCACGGTACGTCCGGCGGCGACCGGCTCCCCCGCTGCGTCCGCTGGTCGCGTGGTACAGCGGCTACCGCGACGCCGGCATCCCGCCCGGGACGCATCGCGGCCTGCCCTCGCCGTACCTGACCATGATCGTCACGCTCGACGACCCGCTCGTCGTCGCGGCGCATCCCGATCCCCGCACTCCGGCGAGGTCGTACGACACGCTGGTGGGCGGGTTGCACACCGCTCCGGCGATCGTCACGCACGACGGGCGGCAGTCGGGGGTCCAGCTCGCCCTCACGCCGCTCGGCGCGCGGGCCCTGCTCGGCCTGCCGGCCGGGGAGCTGTCCGGGCTCGACCTGGACGGCGCCGACGTCCTCGGCGCACTCGCGGGCGAACTGCGCGAGCGCCTGCTGGAGGCGCCCGGCTGGGGCGGGCGCTTCACGGCCCTCGACGCGGTCCTGTCCCGGCACACCCGTCCCACGCGGGAGCGGCCGTCCGAGGTGACCTGGGCGTGGCGGCGGATGCTGGCCGCCGGCGGCCGGGTCACGGTGTCCGGTCTCGCCCGCGAGGCGGGCTGGAGCGCCCGGCACCTCAACGGCCGGTTCCGGGAGGAGATCGGCCTGTCCCCCAAGGAGGCGGCGCGGGTCGTCCGGTTCGACCGGGTCCGCCGCCTGCTCCAGAGCGCGGCGGCGTCCGGGCGGCGGCTCGCGCTGGCCGACGCGGCGGCCGAGTGCGGGTTCTACGACCAGGCGCACCTCGCCCGCGAGTTCCGGAGCCTTGCCGGATGCTCCCCCAGCAGGTGGCTGGCCGAAGAGGGGGTGCCGTTCCGAAACGTCCAAGCCCTGGCCGGGGACGGACGGCCAGACTCGGCGGCATGAACGACACCACACCAGCACCTCAGGTCTGGCCCACGCTGCGGGCCAGGGACGCCCGCGCGTTGATCGCCTTCCTCGTCGAGGCGTTCGGCTTCGAGGAGACCGCCGTGTACGGCGAGGGCGACCGGGTCGGCCACGCCCAGCTCTCCTGGCCGCCCGGCGGCGGGATCATGCTGGGCAGCGTCCGCGAGACGCCGGACGACAAGTGGAACCTCACCCCCGGCACGTTCGGCGCGTACGTCGTGACCGACGAGCCGGACGCGTTGTTCGCCCGGGCGACCGCCGCGGGGGCGCGCGTCGTCCAGGAGCCGTACGACACCGACTACGGGTCCCGCGACTTCGTGGTCCGCGACCCGGAGGACAACCTGTGGTCGTTCGGCACCTACCGCGGCGAACCGCGCGTGAAGGGCTGACCACTCTCCGCCGCCCCGCCGGGCAGTATCCGGCGGGGCCGGACCGATCTCCGTCCCCGTGAATACCCAGCCGAAAACCGGATATGGAGGCATTGACAAGGACTAACAGTTCAAACGTGATCTGAGAGGAGCCGTCCCATGACGGACGTGTCGAGCAGGGGGCCGGAGCCCGGAGACGAGCGCCCGGTGCTGACCAACCGTCAAGGGCACCCGGTCTACGACAACCAGAACCAGCGGACGGTCGGCGCACGCGGCCCGGCCACCCTCGAGAACTACCAGTTCCTGGAGAAGATCAGCCACTTCGACCGGGAGCGCATCCCGGAACGGGTGGTGCACGCGCGCGGCGCCACGTCGTACGGCTTCTTCGAGGCGTACGGGACGTGGGGCGACGAGCCGATCGCCCGGTTCACGAGGGCGATGCTGTTCCAGGAGGCCGGCAAGCGCACCGACGTGGCCGTGCGGTTCTCGACGGTGATCGGGGGGCGGGACTCGTCGGAGGCCGCCCGCGATCCGCGCGGATTCGCCGTGAAGTTCTACACCGAGGACGGCAACTGGGACCTCGTCGGCAACAACCTCGCGGTGTTCTTCATCCGTGACGCCATCAAGTTCCCCGACGTGATCCACGCGCTCAAGCCGGACCCGGTGACGTTCCGGCAGGAGCCGAACCGCATCTTCGACTTCATGTCGCAGACGCCCGAGACCATGCACATGCTGGTCAACCTGTTCAGCCCGCGGGGCATCCCGTCGGACTACCGGCACATGCAGGGGTTCGGGGTCAACACGTACAAGTGGGTGAACGCCGAGGGCGAGACCCACCTCGTGAAGTACCACTGGATGCCCCGGCAGGGAGTCCGCAGCATGACGGCCGAGGACGCCGCCCGGGTCCAGGCCCACGAGCTGGGACACGCGACCAAGGACCTCCGCGAGGCGATCGACCGCGGCGACTACCCGGAATGGGAGCTGCTCGTCCAGATGATGAGCGACGAGGAGCACCCCGAGCTGGACTTCGACCCGCTGGACGACACCAAGGTCTGGCCGGAGGAGATCTTCCCGGCCAAGCCCGTCGGCCGCATGGTCCTCGACCGCAACGTGAGCAACAACTTCGCGGAGAACGAGCAGATCTCCTTCGGCACCGGCGTCCTGGTCGACGGGCTGGACTTCTCCGACGACAAGATGCTCGTGGGCCGTACGTTCTCCTACAGCGACACCCAGCGCTACCGCGTCGGGCCGAACTACCTGCAGCTGCCGGTCAACCAGGCCAAGAACGCCAACGTGCGGACGAACCAGCGCGACGGCCTCATGACCTACCGGCAGGACCAGGCGGGCGAGAACCCGCACGTCAACTACGAGCCCTCGATCACCGGCGGGCTGCGCGAGGCGCAGTTCCCGACGCACGACGAGCAGGGCCCGGAGATCGTCGGCAGGCTCACCCGCAAGCGCATCCCGCGGACCAACGACTACAGGCAGGCGGGCCAGCGCTACCTGCTCATGGAGCAGTGGGAGCGCGACGACCTGGTGGAGAACTTCGTCACCATGCTGTCGCAGTGCGTGCGTCCCGTCCAGGAACGCATGGTCTGGCACCTGCTGCTGGTCGAGGACGACCTCGGGCTGCGCGTCGGCGAGGGCCTCGGCATCACGCCGGACGACGTCAAGCACCTGGAGCCGCTGGCGAGCCAGGACCTGACCGACGAGGACCGGCAGCGCCTGTCCAGCCTCGGGAAGAACGGCCCGCGCGATGTCTCCGGCCTGAAGATGACGCACTGCGTCCCGAACGAGCGGGCGGAGGCGCCCGCGATCTGACACCCGCACAACGGGGGGAAGGGGCCCGGCTCGGCATCCCGAGCCGGGCCCCGCCACGTCGGCGGCCTCGAAGGTCGCTACCCTACGGGGAGGCCGCGGATGTCGAGGAGTGTGCGTTTATGGGCGTTGCTGGTGCTTTCCTCCAGGCGTACGGCGAGGAACCCGCCGGAGTCTGGCACGCGCCGGGCAGGGTGAACCTGATCGGCGAGCACACCGACTACAACGACGGCTTCGTGCTGCCGTTCGCGGTGCCGTGGGGCGTCACCGCGGCCGTGCGCCCCCGCGAGGACCTCACGGTGCGGATCGCGTCCCTCCAGGCGCCCGGCGGGGAGCAGGCGCTGGACGACCTCGACCGGGCCGACGGCTGGGCGCGCTACCCGGCCGGGGTGGTCAAGGTGATGCGCGGCGCCGGCCTGCCGGTCCGCGGCGCGGACATCATGATCGACGGCGACGTGCCCACGGGCGCCGGGCTGTCGTCCAGCGCGGCGCTGGAGGTGTCGGTCGGGCTCGCCCTGAACGACCTGTACGGCCTGGGCCTGGAGCCGATGGAGCTGGCCAGGCTGTGCCAGAAGGCCGAGAACGAGTTCGTCGGCATGCCCTGCGGGATCATGGACCAGGCGGCCTCCGCGCTCGGCAGGGAAGGGCACGCGCTGTTCCTCGACTGCCGCTCGCTGGCGAGCCGCGCCGTTCCGTTCGACCTGTCGGCGTACGGCCTGCAGATCCTCATCATCGACACCGGCGTCCACCACGAACTGGCCGACGGGCAGTACGCGAGGCGACGCCAGGACTGCGAGAACGCGGCCAAGCACCTCGGCGTCGCGTCCCTGCGGGACGTCACCGACCTGGCCGGGGCACTGTCCCGGCTGAGCGGCGACGAACGGGCCCGCACCCAGCACGTCGTCACCGAGAACCACCGGGTGGAGGCCGTCATCGGGCTGCTGCGCGCGGGAGCCGTACAGGAGATCGGCGCCCTGCTGAACGCCTCGCACCTGTCGCTGCGGGACCAGTACCAGGTCTCCTGCCCGGAACTGGACGTCGCGGTCGAGAGCGCGGTCCGCGGCGGCGCGCGGGGGGCGCGGATGACCGGCGGCGGCTTCGGCGGCTCGGCCATCGCGCTCGTCGCCGACGACCGGGTGGACCGGGTCCGCACGACGGTCGAACGCGCCTACGCCGAGCGCGGCTGGGCCCCGCCCACGTTCCTGCCCGCCACCCCCGCCCCCGGCGCCCACCGCGTCCGATAAGCGCACGACCGCCCATCTTACGGAGGCCATGAACTTCCTCTGGTCGTCGCGCCAGGCATGCTTGCGGAAGTTGCCGCCCATAATGCGGAAGCGCTTGACGGACACAGCGCCGTGACGTGTACTTATAGTGGTCGGTGACAAGAGGTCCAGGGGACTTCTTCCCGGGGGACCGGGATAGCCGGCCTCACTCATACGGTGCCCCAGGGAGTCAACATCGAAGCCAGATGGGGCTGGATTCGGCTCTCAAACCATTTGCAGGGTCTACCTTCCAAAATCCGCTGCACCGCCCAGAGGCCGTAATCCGCCACCTGGATCCCCCATGAGCTTTGTGCGTCCCAGACGCAGAGCACTACCTCCCGATCAACGGCCAACTCACGGCATACATCTGAAAGCGCTTCACGCGCATCCATGAGCCGCCGGTTGGTGGTAAGCGTGGCCACGATCACGTAGAGCGTATCCCCCGGCGCGCTGACCAGCGGCAGCACGTCCCTGAAGTGTGAGTACCACGCCAGCTTGTACAGCCAGTGCGGTCGTTCCCTGATCGACGGATGCGCCCTCGCCTTACAGAGAAAGGTGACGTCGATTCGCGGTCTTTGGCGACCTATCAAATCGAACATCTCGTCACGGGTGGCATGGGAGTCGTTTTTCGCGTGAAGGCCCCTGGGCAGATTGACGCCGCGCCTCTCAAGATCGCACGCGCAGGCGTAGCCCATCCCACACCTGCCGGCCGTGTTCCCCGCCGAACACGGCCGTCCCGAAGCCGAAGTAGAGACTTGCTCCAGGCGATCCGCTCATATCCATATTGCCGGTTTCGTCGGCATACATATAGATTTCCGCCATATTCCAGCTAGCCTTCAGCTCGGCAAACAGTGGAAACCTTTCCTACCACGTAACCGAGACCTTGCTCTCGAATACCAGGCCGATCACCGGCCCTGCCGGCCTTCGCGTTGCCGCGATGAGGGTCTTGGGGTCGCGTCTCTCACCGAAGCACGTTGTCCGGTTGGTCGAGCCAGACGTGTTGTCGGTCGCGGCCGATAGGTTCGGGAGGCTGCGCCGGTCTGCCTGCCGGCGCCACCTGACCTGAAGGGATCGTCACGATGGCGAAAATCGTCTCCACGCTGTTCATCTCGGCCGACGGGGTGGTCGAGATCGACCCCGCTTGGCACTTCCCGTACTTCGACGAGAACATGGGCCGCGCCGTCACCGAGGACTATGACACCGCCGACGTGCTGCTCATCGGGCGCGAGACCTATGACAGCTTCGCCGGCGCCTGGCCCGGCCGCGAGGCCGCGGGCGAGGTCGACGCGCCGTTCGCCAAGCAGCTCGGAGACATGCGCAAGGTGGTCGTCTCGCGCCAGCCGCTGGAGTTCTCCTGGCGCAACTCCGAGCTGGTCAAGGGCGATCTCCTCGACGCCGCCGCCGCGCTCAAGGCCGATGCCGGCATCAGAGGCATCCTCATCCCCGGGTCGATCTCCGTCGTGCAGCAACTGCTCGCCGCGGGGCTGGTCGACGAGGTGCGCCTCCTGGTGCATCCGGTGGCGGCGCGTAAGGGCCGCAGGCTGTTCGACGACGGCGACGCGCCGTACCACCTGAAAGTGACGGCGACGGAGGCGTTCCCGACGGGCGTGATCCGCGTGATCTACTCGCCGACCGCGGCGCCTGCCAAGGCCGGCTACGACGAGATCAAGGACCAGGTGCCCGAAGGGAAGTAGCCGCCTTCACGAGGAGGAACGGGGGTCGCCTACCGGCCGCTGCCCACCGGATGACGTCGTCCGGCCGGTCGAGCCAGACGTGTTGGCCTTCCGTGGTGACGGTCAGCCCGAACCGGCCCCCATCAGGGGGGCCGATGCGAATGACCACTCCGATGCGGTTTCCCCGTACGTCCGGAGATCACCAGGGGACGACGCCCTCGTCGTCGAAGAAGCCGCCGCGCGGGCCGTCGTCCGGCAGTGTGGCGAGCCGGATCGCGATCGCGGCGCCCTGCTCGGGCGTCCGCGGCGCGTTGAAGCCGGTGAAGTCGGTGGCCACGTAGCCCGGGCAGCAGGCATTCACGATGATCTTCGTGTCGGCGAGCCGGCGGGCGTACTGGGTCGTGATGCCGTTGAGCATCGTCTTCGACGGCGCGTACGCGGCCAGGATCGGGCCGGTCTGCAGCGTCAGCGAGCCCATGTTGCTCGACACGTTGACGATGCGCGGTGAGTCCGCGCGGTGGAGCAGCGGGAGCATCGCGTTCGTCACCCGGACGACCCCGAAAACGTTCGTGTCGAGGACGGTGCGCACGACGTCGAGGTCGAGCGTCGTCGGATCCTGCGCGCCGCCGTCCATCCGGCCGGAGATGCCCGCGTTGTTGACGAGCACGTCGAGCCGGCCCGCCGTGCGCTCGATCGTCTCCGCCGCCGCGGCGACGCTGTCCTCGGAGGTGACGTCGAGCGCGACCCCGAACGCGTCGACGCCTGCGGCACGCAGCCGCTCGACGGCCTCCTTGCGCCTGACATCGTCGCGCGCGCCCACCGCCACCGTGAAGCCGATCGCCCCGAGACCCTGTGCGACGGCGAAGCCGATCCCCTTGTTCGCGCCGGTCACCAGCGCGGTCTTCCTGTCGTTCACGCGATCCATGCTCGCGAGCCGCACGCTCGTCGTCCAACACCGTGTGAGTGGGCTGTGATACTCGGCGGGTATCAGCCGGTAGGCTCCGCCCGTGGACGACCTCGAGACCCGCGAGCTCCGGTACTTCGTCGCCGTCGCCGAGGAACTGCACTTCGGACGCGCCGCCGACCGGCTCGGGATCGCACAACCGCCGCTCTCCCGCGCGATCGGCCAACTGGAGCGGCGGCTCGGTGTCCAGCTCCTCGACCGGAACCGGCGCGGAGTGGCGCTCACCGACGCCGGCCGGGTGCTGCTCCGCGAGGCCGGTACGGCCCTCGACGCGGTGGCGGCCGCCGCGCGCCGGACGCGGCGGGCCGGGGACCCGAAGCGGCCGCTGGTGCTCGCGTCGAAGGCCGGGGCATCCCATGAGCTGCTGCAACGGCTCCTCGACGCGTTCGCGAGAGAGCCCGGCGCGGTACCGGTCGAGGTCTTCCTGTGCGAGGTCGGCGAGCAGGCGGGCCTGCTCCGCGACGGACGCGCCGACGTGGCACTCGTGCACCGGCCGTACGACGACCTCGCCGGGTTCGACACCGAGGACCTCCACGTCGAAGGCCAGGTCGCGATCCTTCCCGCGGCGCATCCGCTCGCGTCCCGCGATCAGCTCACCATGGCGGAGGTCCGCGACGTGCCGGACCTGCCGATCGCCCGATGGCCCCGGCTCGACGGCTCCTACCCGGACGGACCCGGACCGGAGGTGCACACCCAGTCGCAGCTCGCCCAGCTCGTGGCGCTCGGCAGGACACTGCTCGTCATCCCCGCCTCCAGCCGGGCCTGGCAGTGGCCCGAACACGTCGCGGTGCCCGTCGTCGACGCGCCGGACGTCACCACGGTGATCGCGTGGCCGCCCAGCAGCCGCTCATTGGCGGTCGCATCACTCGTCCGCTGCGCGGCCAGGCTCCGCGACACCGCGCCGCCTGTAAGCTCCGCCCGAGTTCGACCTGCGCGGTAGTAGTACACCGCGCTGCGGGCGGCAGGTCCTCAGATTTCCAGCGCAGCGAGGCTGTCCCCCACGCGTGCGGTCGTGGGGTGGTCGCTTCCGTATCGGCGGCACGGGCCCGCGGATCTACTTGAAGGCGTCGTGTAGGTCGGCGGCGGACGTCGTCCCGGAGCACATGTGGACAAGCTGCGACCCGAGCGCAGCGGCCCCCGCCTGCCTGGGAAACAGCACTGAGCCTGATCTGATTTCATCCTTCAAGCGGCGGCTGCGGTACGAGGCCGACCTTGTTGAGCGCGTCGACCCGCGACGTGGCGGCGAGCTTACGAAAGATATTCCGCAGGTGTGCCTTCACGGTGGCCTCGCTGATCGCGAGCTCCTTCGCGATCTCGCGATTGGAGAGCGCCCGGCTCACGCACTTCAGCACCTCCCGTTCGCGCTCCGTGATGTCCTCCGGGCCGGCGACGGGTCCGGACACACTTCGGTGGTCTCTTCCGGAGCCGGATGGGCGGCCGGCAAGCCGGACATGCTCGTGCGCCACGCTGCCGATGTAGAGCCGGATGCTGATCGCCTCGTACAGCGCTTCCAGCACGTCCGGGAGGCGCTCGCGGCCTTCGGGGATCTCCGTCGTCAGGACCTCGCGCAGGACCGGAACGGCCGCGCGCCACAGCAAGGTGGCGGCGCGGATGGAGTCGGCGACGAGGATCTGCTCGTGCGCCCGACTGATGCCGAGTTCGCGGGTCGGGACGTGCGGATCGGATGGTTCCGTGGCGGTGGGATCGAGTACGCGTACGCACTCGCTCAAGATCGCCTCAGCTTGGCGGCGGGCCTGATGCCAGCGGTCGGCCGTGGTGACGAGCGGGCTGTCGGCGTCGCGCAGCGCTTTCTCGTAGAGGCCGAGGATCTGGTCGATGCGCTCGCTGACGATGCCGGTCACAGATATCTCTTCGCCTCGAACAGATCGCGTATTCGACCATTGGCCCGAACCTTTTGTGGAGATGTGTGTCGATCATAACGGATCTCGCGGTAATCGGTGGTTCTCGGTGGTGGGCGTCACACAGCGTCAAGGGCGCCACACCGTCGGCCGCGACTCCCACTGCTACGACGCAGGTAGAAAGATCAACGGGCGTAAGCGCGGTCATCCTCACTCAGATGGCATGACGCGTGAACAACGTGATTCCCAGCGCGGCAATGGTCGCGTACTGGGTGGCCATGAAACTGCGGTACGGGTTCCGGGGCGTCTCACCCGCGAGAGAGCGGCAGTCGCCGGCGACTCTGCACGCTCCCAGCGTGAGGATCAGCATGGACGGGAGCAGGACGGGCGCCGTCAGGGCGGCCGCCGCGTCACCCGCCACCGCGACCGCGACGGCGAGGGCGGCGGCGCATCGGGCGACTGGGGTGATCCCGTACCGGACCGCGAAGGTGCGACGCCCGGCCAGAGCGTCGCCCGGCACGTCGGCGATGTCCTTGGCCAGTGCGCCCACCAACCCCATCCAGCCGGACATGACGAGGCCGAACACGACGACGGCGGCGCTGTGTCCGTGCGCTGCCCGCGCTCCCGCCCAGAAGGTCGCCAGGCCGAGGGCCGCAATCACGGCGCAGGCGGCCGCCCCCGCCCGCTTGGCCGCCCGCGGGGGACCGGAGTAGAGGTAGCCCAGGCCGAGGAAGAGCAGCACGTGGACGGTGATCCCCGCCGTCGTGCCGATTGCCAGGGCCAAGGCGGCGGCGCAGCCCGTGAAGGCCGTCGCGTTCGCGCGCGACAGGCGCCCGGACGCGATGGGGCGCCGAGAGCCGTTCCCCCGGTCCTCGGCGACATCCATGATCCCGTTGAACACGTAGACGGCGACGGCGGCGGCGGACCACGCCACGGCTCCGGCGGCGACCGAGACAACGTGCGCGCCCACGCGACCGGTGAGCGCGGCCCCGGCCAGGAAACGGCTGAGGAACATCACCTGCACCAATGGCCGGGACTCCAGCAGTCCCATGAATATCGCATGCGGCGCGGCGACCAGCGACCGTCGAATTCCGGTTAACGATTCATACCTGGTGACCAACAGCCACCGCCATGAGAAGCCAAGAGAACCCCCGGATGCTCGTGGACTAAACCATGAAAAACCAGGGCTATCGAGTCTGTCAACCAACGGCGCGGAACGCGAGGATTCCAATGCGGGCGGGCCGGTGTGGCCGGTTGATCACCTTGGGTGAGGGACCGGCCGATGCCTGCCCTTTCGCACCGTGGTCAACGGCTCGGATCCCCCGAAGAACGGTCCTGAGCACGGGGTGGGGAACCCGCCGGCCGCGATCCCGCGACCACCGGGGACGGCGGGTGGCCGTGTGCGCACATCCTTCGAACGCCATTCGGCCGGTGGCGCCACCTGTCGGCCGGGAGTAATACCAGAGAACGATGCACCGTAATCCTTTTGGATGAATTGAATCATCATTGTCACGAGGAAAGGATCTCTGTTAGTGTCTCAACGTAAGTATTCAGGTCGTGCGCGCGGTGTAAGGGTTCGGTCGGATGCGTGACGGTCCGTCACTTTGATCAACCGGCGTGCAGATGATGTGATCGTCGGGTGTCCGGCCTGGAGGAGCTGTCCCGCGAG
>NZ_JABBWW010000045.1:0-37627 GCF_014161385.1 Microbispora sp. H10670
CCGGCACATCCCCACCCCCACCGACCACCACCACCGGCAACCCCGCCGGAAGCTGCCGCACCCCCTCGGCCGCCGACTCATGCGGCGCCACCACGATCACCCCGTCCACCGACTGCGACCGCAGCCGATCCACCCCCCGCCCGATCCACCGCCGATCCAGCACCGGCAAACTCGCGATACTCACCAGATAGTCACTGTCACGCGCCGCCTGCTCCACCCCGAACAACGTCGACGCCGGCCCGTACAACGTGGTGTCGAAACACACCACCCCCAACACCCCCGACCGCCCCGTCACCAACATCCGCGCCGCCGAATTCGGCCGGTAGTCCAGCTCCCGCACCGCCGCCAGCACCCGCTCCCGCGTCTCCGGACGCACCTTCTCCGGAGCGTTCAGCACCCGCGACACCGTCATCGCCGACACCCCCGCCAGCTCCGCGACGTCTTCCATGACCGCCGCCCTCGGGCGCTCGGCCGGGCTCTCTCCAGGCCGCACCATCGTCATCCCCCGCGTCCCCGCTCTTCCCGATCAGTCGCCCTGAACGAACCCGACAGACTCCGACACGATCCCGGCACAGTCCCGGCACGTAGCCGGGACTGCAGGGACCAGCGGACGGTGTGAGCGCCGACGGCGATCACCGGCGGGACGCGTACCGAAAAGGAACGTTCCGCCTGGCGACCGCGCGCTTCACACCACCCACCCGATGGTACCGTTAACAGCTCGGCTTCCCTGGTCGTGACCCCTGCACCGGCCCCCGCGCCGGTCCCTGCGCCGGCCCGCCGCGCAACTCCGCGCGGGCGAGCCAGGTGAGGGCGGTCAGGAGGAGGGCTCCCCCGCCCACCTGTACGGCGGTCATGCGCTCCCCCAGCAGAACGACGCCGGCGACGGCCGCGACGAGGGGTTCGAGCAGGGAGACGACCGACGCGGTGACCCCGCCCACGACGCCCAGACCGGTGAAGAACAACCGGTACGCGAGCGCGGTCGGCACGATCGCCAGATAGCCGAGGAGCAGCACGCTGGTCGTCGTGTGCCCGGTGGGCAGCAGCCCTCCGCCCACGGCGAGCGGGAGCAGGCACAGCGCTCCCCCGGCGAAACCCCACACCGCCACCCCCTCCGCGGGCACGCGGCGGGTCACGAGGGTGACGAAAGAGTAGGCGGCCGCCGACACCAGGCAGTAGCCGACGCCTGCTGGGCCGGCCGGGGCCGCTCCGCCCGTGAGCATGGCCAGCCCGGCGAGCGCGAGACCGGCGCAGGCGAGAGCCGTACGGCCCAGCGGCTCACCCAGGAAGATCCGGCCGCCGGCCGCCACCAGGAGCGGGGCCGTCCCCATGGTGATCATCGTCGCGACCGCGACGCCGGTCTCGGCGATCGCGGCGAAGTAGGCGGCCTGGCACACCGCCATGGCCGGGCCGACGAGCAGCACCGCCCGCCAGGAGGGGCGGCAGCGCGAAATCACGAGCAGCAGTGCCGCCCCGCAGGCGAAGCGCCAGAAGGACACGGCGACGGGGCTCAGCCGGCCCGCGTCGTGGAGCATCGCCCCCGCCGCGCCGCCGGTTCCCCAGGCGGCCGCGGCGGTGGACACGTGAATAAGGCCCTGCCGTACGGACAGGGCTGGAGCATGGTTCATCGACGTCTCTCCAGTGAGGTGGGCCCGATTCCCGTACGCGGGCAGGGGCCACCGGCCGGGCCTTCCAGACCCGGCTCACCGGATGACGCCGCCCGCTATCGGGCGGGCGGCGGAGAGACGATCATTGGCACGCGGGCCACACTAGCGGGCTCTCCCGAAACACGGCATCGGCTTTTCCGGCATTTGGGGGGTGCCGGTGCACACAGCCGGACATCGAAGTCGTAGTCTTGGCATCGTGACAGCCCGAGGCGAGGTCAGGTCGCCTCGGGCTGTCCGCTGTCCGGCCTCCCGGTAGTGCGGCGGCCGGTAGGCAGCGCGGCGGCGCGGCTCAGGACCCCGCCGGCACACGTTCCAGGAAGGCGAGGACGCGCGACCACGCGTCGGCGCAGGCCTCGGCCAGTTCCGGCCGGCCGAGTTCGAAGAAGCTGTGCGGGGCTCCCGGATAGGTGACGAACTCGTGCTCGACGCCCGCGCCGTCCAGCGCCTCGTCGAACGCCTTCACCACCTCGGGCGAGATGCCCTCGTCCGCGCCGCCGAACAGTCCGAGGATCGGCCCGCGCAGCTCACCGGCCAGCTGGGTGGGGCCGGGATTGCCGAACAGCGTGTCCGGATATCCGTACAGGCCGACGACTCCCCTGAATCCGAGTTCGGAGCGGGCCGCCAGGAACGCCAGCCTGCCGCCGAAGCAGAACCCGAGCGTGACGACGTCCTGGTGCCCCTCGGCCCGCAGGCACCGCGCCCCGGCGGCGATGTCGGCGAAGAGGGTGTCCTTGTGCGCCTTGCCCAGGTGCTCCATGAAGGGGAAGTCGGCCGGGCGCGGGCCGGTCCCCGCCGTACGGCCGAAGTAGTCGATCGCCAGCGCGGGATGCCCCTGCTCGGCGAGCCGTCCGGTCAGCTGCTCGTAGAACCCCGAAAGGCCCCGGTTGTCGGGAAGGACGAGTACGGCGGCGCCGGCGCGTTCTCCGGGACGGGACAGGAAGGCCGCGAATTCCGCTCCGTCGCCCGAGGTCAGGACGAGGCGCTCGGACGACGTGGTCGTGAGCGGAGCACCGTGAACAGGGGGTACGGCGTCGGCGTCGTAGCACACGGGCGGGCATCCCTTCATAATCAAATGAACGACGCCGAAAGGCTACAGGATTACAGCCTAATCATATCACGACAAAATAAATTACCGATAATTCTCCGATATCGGCATTATAACGAGAAGAGGCCCATCTCCCTGTCCCTCGGGAGATGGACCTCTTCGAACGACCCGCGCCTAGATGACGCGCCTAGATGACGGGGCCGGGCGTGTCCCGCGGCGGCAGAGGTCCGCTGCCGGGGAGCGGGCCCGTACCGGGCGCCGGCGGGATCGGACCGCTGCCGGGTGCGGGCAGCGGCGTCTCGCGGGGGTAGTCGGGGTTCACGGTCTGGGGCGGCATCGGCTCGCCGATGTCGTAGCCCGTGCCGGACCCTCCTCCGGAGAAACCTCCGGAACCCGTTCCGCCCTGCTGGTGCGGGCCGGGCACGTCACCGCGCCAGGCGCCGGTCTCGCCGCCGCGCGACTCGATGAAGGTCTTGAAACGCTCCAGGTCGCCCTTGACGCGCATGCGCACGAGCTGAAGAGCGTCCGCCGCCTTCTCGAGGAAGCCCTCGGGGTCGTACTCCATCTGGAGGGTGACGCGGGTGGTGTCGTCGCCGAGCCGGTGGAACGTGACGACTCCGGCCTGCCGCGGCGTGTCCAGTGAGCGCCAGGCCACGCGCTCGTCGGGGTGCTGCTCGGTGATCTCCGCCTCGAACTCCCGGCGGACTCCCGCGATCTCGACGACCCAGTCGGTACGTGTGTCGCCGATCTGCTTGACCGACTCGACGCCTTCCATGAACTCCGGGAAGCTCTCGAACTGCGTCCACTGGTTGTACGCGGTACGGATCGGGACATTCACATCGATGGACTGTTCGATCGAGCTCATGCCTCCTCCTTCTCTCGTGGGCTACACGACAAGCCCTGCCCTCTGAGGGCTGCCTAAACCCGGAGGTGGGAAGCCCCCTCGGCGCCCGCGTCCTCCAGCGTCCGGTCGCCGCCCGCGTACCAGCCGGTGACGACCTGTACGGCGAGCGCGGCGAACAGCAGGCCGAACGGCAGCGCCCAGCCACCGCTCACCTGGTGGAGGAGGCCGAACGTGATCGGGCCCGCGCCCGCGATGAGGTATCCGGCGCTCTGCCCGAAGGCGGAGAGGGCGGCGGTGCCCGGCGCCGTCCGGGTCCGCAGCGCCAGCATCGCCAGCGCCAGCGGGAACGTGCCGCCGCCGAGCGCCACGAGGATCGCCCACGCCCACATCGCGTGCCCGGTCAGCATCCCGGCGAAGCCGGCCGCGTACAGGGCGGCGAAGGCGACCACCAGCGGGCGCTGCCCGGACAGGCGGGTCGCCAGCGTGGGCACCACCATCGAGATCGGGATGCCGAGCCCGGTGAACACGGCGAGCACCACCCCGGCCTGGCCGCTGGTGTAGCCGTTGTCCTGCAGCAGCAGCGGCAGCCAGCCGAACATGACGTAGGCGATGAGCGACTGCGACCCGAAGTAACCGGCCACGGCCCAGGCGAGCCTGCTGCGCAGGAGGCTCTCGCCCGCCGTCCGGGCGGGGGTGCTACGCCGCTCCGGCTCACCGCGCCTGAGCGCGAGCCACGGAATCGCGGCAACGGCGGCCAGGGCCGCCCACACCCCGAGTGCCACGTGCCAGTTGCCGCCCGCGGCCTGCTGTACCGGGACGGTGGCCGCGGCGGCCACCATCGTTCCGGCCGCGAGGGCGGTCGAGTAGACGGTCGTCATGGCGCCGGACCGTCGCGGGAAGTGCTTCTTGATCAGCGTGGGGATGACGACGTTGCCGACCGCGCCGCCCGCCAGCGCGACCGTGCTGGCGGCCATGAACGGCGCCGCCGAGTCGACGAGGGAGCGTACGGCCTGGCCCGCGGCGAGCAGCACGATCGCGGTCAGCAGCAGCCGGTGCTCGCCGATCCTCCGGGACATGGCCGGCGTCAGCGCCCCGAACAGGGCGAAGCTCACCACCGGCAGCGTGGTCAGCAGCCCGGTCATCGCGCCGGACAGGCCGAGCCCGGTGCTCACCTCGTCGAGGACGGTGCCCACGCTGGTGACGGCGGTGCGGAGGTTCAGCGCGGCGAGGGCGATGCCGCCGGCGATGAGCCACGCCATCGATCCGCCCGGCGCTCTCCACGCGGCTCTCCACGGAGCCTCGCCGGTGGCCCTTCGCGTGACGACGGCACTCATCGCCGCAACATCTCCCCTCATCCAGTCATCCTACGTTTAACACCCTACCAAAGGCCTCAAACTCCTCGTTTGTTCCCGGTTCCTGGAGTAGTCCTGGAGAGGATCGTCAGCGGCGGACGCCGCGCAGCAGCCACAGCAGGCCGACGACGGGCAGCACCAGCGGCACGAAGCCGTACCCGCTGCCGTAGCCCGACCACACGGTGGCGTGCGGGAAGGCGGCCGGGTCGGCCAGACTGAGGGTGCCGACGACCAGCACGCCGGCCAGCTCGACCAGGCAGGCGGCGAGCGCCACACGGGCGGCGCCGCGGGCCAGCGCCACCGTCAAGGCGATGTAGACGACCGCCGCGAACGCCGACAGCGCGTACGCCAGTGGCGCCTCGGCGAAACGGGTGGCGATCTGCACGGCGGCGCGGGAGGTCGCGGCCAGCGCGAAGACGCCGTACACCGCCACGAGCACCCGCCCGGGCCCGGACCGTACGGCCGCATCGCTCACGGGACCATGCTCCAGACCTGCAGCAGCCGCCCGGTCATGACGGCCACGGTGAACGCGGCCACGGCGATGACCCCGGGACCCCAGCGGGTCCGCTCCGCCCGGCCCCACCACACCGCGGCGGGCGGGATCACCACGGTCCCCGCCAGGTATCCGACGAAGGTCGCCTTCTCCGCGACACGCCCCATCCCGGCGAGGGCGAACCCCGCCTGCGCGAGCACGGCGATCTCCAGCAGCCCCAGCCCGATCAGCAGCACCGGCCCCATCGGCCGGTTCCGTACGGTGGTGACCACGGCGGCCAGCGCCAGCAGCAGGGCCGCGCCGATCAGCCAGCCCGAGTAGGCGCCGTTCATGCCGTGCTCAGGACGGTGTTCAGGGGGTGGGCGGACAGTGGAGGCATGGCCAGAAGGTTATCGGCCCGACCGCCCACCCCCTCGCGCGGCCCGGTCCGCGTTCAGCAAGGGCTCTAGCTCTGCCGGGTCTCCGCGAGCAGCAGGTCGACCGCGTCCTCGGCTCTGCCGTTGACGGCGTACGCGCCCCGCTGGCGGGAGGCGGAGCTGCCGCGGAGCAGGGCCTCGTTGGCGAGCTCCGACACGATCTCCCAGTCGCCGAGTTCCTCCAGGGTCGGCCGCAGCTCCTCCAGCATCCACGTGACGAGCCGCGGCGCCGGCGCCGGCCGGCTGGTGACGGGCGACATCAGCTCGCCCTCCAGCCCGTCGCGGGCCGCCCGCCAGTTGGCCGCCCGGAGCAGCGCGAGACGCTGCTCCCCGACCGGCGGCTCGCCCCGCTCCACGGCCTCGATCTCCCTGCTCATGAGGGCCCGGAAGAGCCCGGCCAGCAGCACCACGTCGTCCGCCAGGGGGCACGAGTCGCAGACGCGCATCTCCACCGTCGGCACGTGGGCGCTGAGCCGCAGGTCGTAGTAGATCATGCCGGCGTCCTTGATCACGCCGGAGGCGACCAGGTCCTCGGCCGTCCTGTCGTACTCGGAGGCGTCGGCGAACGGACCGAGCGGCCCGGCCGTCGGCCACCGCTGCCAGGTCAGCGCCCGGCTGCTGGCGTACCCGCTGTCCTCGTTCATCCAGAACGGCGAGCTGGCGCTGAGGGCGAGCAGCGGCGGAAGCCACGCCTCGACGCGCTGGGCGGCGAGCACCGCCACGTCCCTGTCGTCGATCTCCACGTGCACCTGCGCCCCGCAGATGAGCTGCTCCTCGGCCAGGAACCGGTAGGACTCCGACAGGTAGCGGTAGCGCTCCCCCGGGGTGAAGGTGTAGCCCTCGATGCCGGTCTTGGGGGTCGTCCCGGCGGCGATGACGCCCACGCCCAGCGGCTCTCCGGCCGCGACCAGCGCCTGGCGCAGCCGTACGATCTCGGCCCGTACGTCGCTCAGGTCCTCCATCGGGGTGCTGTTGGTCTCCACCACCGATCGCTGCAACTCGGCCGAGAACCCCTCGTCCGGCAGCCGCTCCAGCATCGACTCCGCCAGCGGCGTGAGACGCCGGGACTGGAGGTCGACGACAAGAAACTCCTCTTCAACGCCGACAGGCCGTCTCTTCATCATGGCCGGGTCACTACCCCCGTCACGGAAAGTAGGCCTGGCCTGCGCGGAACGGCGGGAACCCGGGGCCACCACCGCCCCGCCCTTTCCGACCCCGCCGTTTCCCCGGTACGCCGAACCTTTTCCATGGATGATGGCTCTCATCGGTAGGGGCCCGACATTTCCACTAGGGGGGAAGGAACCGACATGCCGGTCAACCTGTCCAACGGTAAGCCGCTCGCCTGGGATTCGGCGAAACTCGACGCCGACACCAAGGCGATGCTCGACAACCTGCAGCCGAACATCCTGCAGGCGCACGTGCGCGAGAGCATGTCCCTGCTGCTCGTGCATTTCGGCGACGGCGCGGACGGCAGGCGGTTCCTGCGCTCCCTGGTGCCGCTCATGAAGTCGGCCAGGAAGCACCTTGAGGAGGTGCGCGAGTTCAACCGCTCGAAGAAGCGCGGCACGCCGTACGTCGGCGTCGGCATCAGCAAGCTCGGATATCTCAAACTGGGCGAATCAACCACTAAATTCACCGACAACGCGTTCAAGTCGGGGATGAAACGGCGCAAGGACACCTTGAGCGACCCGGCGGTCGACGCGTGGGAGAAGCACTACCAGGGGGAGATCCACGCGATCGTGCTGATCGGGGACGCCACGCCCGAGCCGGTCGCCGCGACGCGCACGCGCGTCCTCGCGCTGCTGCCGAAGACCGCGAAGATCCTCGGCGAGGAGACGGGCGAGGGCCTGCGCGACGCCCAGGGCCGGGGCATCGAGCACTTCGGCTACGTGGACGGCCGCAGCCAGCCGCTGTTCCTCGCCGACCAGGTGGCCGCCGAGTCCGGCACCAACTGGAACCCGTTCTTCCCGCTGAGCCACGTGCTCGCTGCCGACCCCCTCGCCCCGCACCCGAGCCGTCACTTCGGCAGCTACCTCGTGCTGCGCAAGCTGGAGCAGAACGTCCGCGCGTTCCGCGAGGCCGAGGAGGCCCTCGCCGACGCGCTCGGCTTCAAGGGGGAGGACCGGCCGCTCGCCGGCGCGATGCTGGTGGGCCGGTTCCGCAACGGCACGCCGCTGCGGCTGCACGGCAGGCCGAGCGCCGAGGGTCACCCGGTGCAGAACGACTTCAGCTACCGCGACGATCCCGGGTCCAGGTGCCCGGTGAGCGCGCACATCCGCAAGGCCAACCCCCGCGACTCCCGTGACGGCGGGCTGGAGCGCGCGCTCGGGGTCATGATGGCCCGGCGCGGCCAGACGTACGGCAGGCGCACCGACAGGCCGTGGGACGACGCGTCCCCGGCGACCAGGCCGACCGGCGGCGTGGGCCTGCTGTTCATGGCGTTCAACTCCAGCCTGCAGTCCCAGTTCGAGTTCACCCAGCAGAGCTGGGCCGACGAGCCCGGCTTCCCCGCCGAGGGCACCGGCCACGACCCTGTGATCGGCCAGGGCAGGCGGGACGTCAAGGTGCGCTTCCCCACCGAGTGGGACGGCAAGAAGCTGAGCGCCCCCCGGCAGCAGGTTCCGCAGACGGTGACGATGAAGGGAGGCGAGTACTTCTTCATGCCGTCGCTCGCCTACCTGAAAGGCCTGTGACGCCCGGCCGAGTCACCAGCTGAGTGACCGCGCACCCGAGTGGGTGGAGCTATGGGGACTCGAACCCCAGACCCCCTCCATGCCATGGAGGTGCGCTACCAGCTGCGCTATAGCCCCTTGCCACCGCTCCGAGTCCTCCCGGCGCGGCGCTCGGAGAGCATATATCCATGCCCTTCCGTTTACCTAATCGTCACCGGTCACCCGCGTAGCACCGGTAACAGGCGTATCAGCCGTCCGCGGTGGCGGCGGGGCTGTCGTCGCTGCTGACCGGCTCGGGCAGGGTGCCCGCGTTGTGCTCCATCAGGCGCCATCCCCGGCGGCCCTCCTCCAGCACCGACCACGAGCAGTTGCCCAGGCTGCCGAGCGCCGACCACAGCTCCTGCGGCAGGCCGAGCAGGCGGCAGATGCCGAGCCGCAGCGCGGCGCCGTGCGAGGCGATCACCAGCGGGCCGTCGTCGCCCAGGCGGCCCGCCCAGCGCTCGACCGCCTCGGCCACCCGGTCGGCGACGTGCGTCACGTCCTCGCCGCCCGGCGCCTCCCACGCCTCGTACTCGACCGGCCAGCCCGCCCTGATCTCGTCGCGGGTCAGGCCCTCCCACTCCCCGCCGCCGCGCTCGCGCAGGTCCTTGTCGACCATGACGTCGAGGCCGGTGATGCGGCCGAGCGCGGAGGCCGTGTCGTAGGCCCGGCGCAGGTCGGAGGCGACGAGCATCGTCGGGCGCAGCGACGCGAGCAGGGAGGCCGCCCGGGCGGCCTGGGCGATCCCCGTCTCGTCCAGGGCGATGTCGGTGTGCCCCTGGAAGCGCTTCTCCACATTCCACAACGTCTGCCCGTGCCGCAGGCAGACCACACGGCGGCCCATCACGCCGCCCCGGCGCCGGCGTCCGTCACGGGTTCGCCCCGCGCCCACGCTGGGCGGCGACCCGCCGTACGCTCTCCGGCAGCTGGATGGAGGGGCAGTCCTTCCACAGGCGCTCCAGCGCGTAGAAGGCGCGGTCCTCCTCGTGCTGCACGTGCACCACGATGTCGAGGTAGTCGAGCAGGACCCAGCGGCCCTCCCGCTCGCCCTCCCGGCGTACGGGTTTGGCGTCGGCCTCGACGCGCAGCCGCTCCTCGATCTCGTCGACGACCGCGCGGACCTGCCGGTCGTTGGACGCGGAGCAGAGAAGGAAGGCGTCGGTGATGACGAGCTGTTCGCTCACGTCGTAGGCGATGATGTCGTCGGCCAGCTTCTCGGCGGCGGCCTCGGCCGCCACCCGCACAAGCTCTGCCGCTCTCTCGGATGCTGTCACGATTCGGTTCTGTCCTCCGTTGACGGGCTCTTCAAGGGTGCACAGTCCGCGGCCCCCGTACAACCCGCTTTTCCGTGGAGACCCTACCGTCACACCCTGTCGATACCGGAGTTATGCCCGGGATCGGAGCTTCAACGTCCTCCCGGGCCCGATGATTCCGCCGGAGGGACGCGTGCGGCCCAGCGCCCGTACGGGTGCGGGGCCGCATCGGACAGATCGCCCGCGCCGCGCAGAGTGGTCCGGCGGGCGCGGGGCGCCGACGACCACGCGTCCCTTGCCCGCCCGTTGACGGCCCCGATGGCGCCCGCCGGTTCAGCCGGCCGGGTCCCGGTAGAGGCGGCGCTTGTTGATGTACTGCACGATGCCGTCGGGGACGAGATACCAGATGGGCTCCCCGGCGGCCACGCGGTCGCGGCACTCGGAGGAGGAGATCGCCAGGGCGGGGATCTCGACCAGGCTCACCTTCCCGGCCGGCAGGCCGGGGTCCTGCAGCGGGTGACCGGGCCGGGTGCAGCCGACGAAGTGCGCGGTGTCGAAGAGCTCGCCGGCGTCGCGCCAGCTCAGGATCTGCGCGAGCGCGTCGGCGCCGGTGATGAAGTAGAGATCGGCGTCCGGTCCGTACGCGGCGGCGATGTCGCGCAGCGTGTCGATCGTGTACGTGGGCCCCGGCCGGTCGATGTCCACCCGGCTCACCGAGAAGCGGGGGTTCGACGCGGTCGCGATGACGGTCATCAGATAGCGGTCCTCGCTGGAGGAGACGCGCTGGTCCGCCTTCTGCCACGGCTGCCCGGTCGGGACGAAGACCACCTCGTCCAGGTCGAAGTGGTGCGCCACCTCACTCGCCGCCACCAGGTGGCCGTGGTGGATCGGGTCGAACGTCCCGCCCATCACGCCCAGCCGCCGGATCTCCGTCCCGTTTCGCATGGAACGGACCTTAACGTCCTCGCCCGGCCGGCCCGTGAACCGGCCTCCTCGGACGCCGTCAGGGCTCCTCGCGGCGTCCCGCGCGCGTCCGCCCCCTGAGACATAGCATGCGGGACATGACCACTCCCGATCGCAATCGCGTGCAGCTGCCCGGCATCAGCTCACGAGCCTACGAACATCCCGCCGACCGGTCCGCGCTGGTCGCGATGCGTTCGCTCTCCGGGTTCGACGCGGTGCTGAAGCGCACGTCCGGCCTGTTCAGCGAGCGCAGGCTCCGCCTGATGTTCCTCGCCTCCGCCGTGCGCACGACCGACACCCAGTTCCGCGCCCTGTACGACATGGGCCGCGACAGCGCCTACATCCTCGACCTGCACAGGATTCCCGAGATCTACGTGCAGCAGGACCCCAAGGCGTACGCGATGGCGATCGGTTTCGACGAGCCGTTCATCATCGTCTCGACGGGCCTGCTCGACCTCATGGACTCCGAGGAGCTGCGCTTCGTCGTCGGCCACGAGACCTCCCACATCCTGTCGGGCCACGCCGTCTACGGCACGATGCTCGCGATCCTGACCCGGCTGGCCACCCGGGTGGCCTGGATCCCGCTCGGCTACATCGGCCTGCGGATCATCGTCGCGGCCCTGGAGGAGTGGCAGCGCAAGGCGGAGATGTCCGCCGACCGGGGCGGCCTGCTCGCCGGGCAGGACCCCGACGCCGCGCTGCGCGCGCTCATGAAGCTCGCCGGCGGCTCGCGCCTGCACGAGATGAACATCGAGGCGTTCCTCGACCAGGCCAGGGAGTACGACACCGCGGGCGACGTCCGCGACGGCCTGCTCAAGGTCCTCAACATGCTCGGCACGACCCACCCGTTCGCCGTGACCCGGGTCGCCGAACTCGACCGCTGGCGCCGCGACGGCGAGTACGACCGCGTCCTCGCCGGCGACTACCCGCGCCGGGAGGACGACGCCAACGCCCGGCTCACCGACGAGATCAAGGCCGCGGCCAACTCCTACCGGGAGTCGTGGGCGCAGTCGCAGGACCCGTTCATCGGCGTGCTGCGCGACGTCGCGGAGGGCGCGGTCAACGCGGGCGAGCGCATCTTCAACCGCTTCGCCCGGCGGGAGAACTGACTCCGGCCCGGCTGCTCAGAAGAAGTAGGAGACGGCGCGTACGGCGGCCGCGCACAGCGGCACGAAACCGCCGAGCACGGCGAGCGCCCGCAGGCCCTCCCGGCGCAGGCCCGGAATGGCCCCGCCGGCGCGCTCGATCTCCCGTCCGACGAGCCCGCCGCTGACCACCCCGAAGGCGACCCCGGCGATCGTGACCGGCACCACCTGAGACCACCAGTCGGGGTCCAGGCGCGCGCCGGAACCCACCCAGATCGCCGCGAACGCCGCCGCGGCGGCCGGCAGGCCCGGCCACACGACGGCCGACAGCGCCGAGCCCGAGAGGGTGAGGGGGAACAGCAGCACCCGCAGGAAGGTGCGTCCCCGGCCGGGCCGGCGTCGTCGCACCAGCCAGTGGCTCGTCCAGATCGCCCTGGTCACCACGGCGAACACCGCGGTGATCACGAAGGTGGCCAGCGGGTAGATCACCGCCGTCACCACGCACGGCACCGCGAGGAGCGCGACCAGGACCAGCGCCGCGTTCCCGGTCGGGATCCCGAGCGCCCCTTCGGGCGCGGCCGGGCCGGTCGCCGACTTCGCCGCCGCCTTCGCCTGGGTCCGCGCCGCGGTCCTCACCGGCGTTCTCAAGGGGCTTCTCAACGGGGGTCGCACCGGGGGCCGGGCCGTGCCGGTGCGGGCTGCGGCCTCCGCGGAGGCCCGGACCTGTACGGCCGGGCCGCCCCCGCCGTTCTCCCTGGCGCGCTGCGGGGCGGGCGGCCCGGCGCCGCGGTCCGGCGGGTCGACGGCGACCCGCGCGAGCCTGGACAGGCGGTCGGCGAGCAGCGCGGCGGTGGGACGGCGGGAGGGGTCGCGGTGCAGCGCCGCACGCACCAGCGACAGCAGCGCGGGGGGCACCCCCACGAGATCGGCCTTGCCGTTCAGCACGGCGTACATCTGCGACTCGGCGGTGCCCCGGCCGAAGGTGGGCCGCCCGGTGGCCGCGAACGCGACGGTGGCGGCCCAGCCGTGCACGTCGGCGGGCTCGCCCACCGTCTCGTCGGAGAACACCTCCGGCGCGCAGTAGCCGGGCGTGCCGAGGAACGTTCCGGTCATCGTGACCCGCGTCGCGTCGAGCACCTGGGCGATCCCGAAGTCGATCAGGACCGGCCCGTCCTCGCCGAGCAGCACGTTGGCCGGTTTGACGTCGCGGTGCACGATCCCGCCCGCATGGATGATCGCCAGCGCGGCGGCGAGCCCCTGCGCCAGCGTGATCAGCTGTGGCTCCTTGAGCGGGCCGCCGCGCCGTACGGCGTCGAGCAGGTTCTCCCCCTCGATGTACTCCATCACGAGGTACGGCCGGTCGCCCGACAGGTCCGCGTCGAGCACCTGGGCGATGTACGGGCTCTCCACCCTGCGCAGCGCCCGCACCTCGCGCTCGAGGCGTAAACGCGCGTCCGGGTCGTGCTCGATGGGGTCGCGGAGCATCTTGACCGCGACGCGGTCGCCCCGGCGGCCGTCGGCGAGGTACACCTCGCCCATGCCACCCCGGCCCAGCCGCTCCAGCAGCGTGTAGGGGCCGACCCGCCCGAGACGTCCAGCCATAGGAGCGCCAACCATAGCGGGCCCGGAGCCCGAATCGGCGGAGGCGCGCCGATGACCCGATACAAGCGAACACCAACCGGCCCACAAGAGCGTCCCGGCAGAGTCTGCTCCGGAAACACAGGCAAGACGGAGACAACGATGCCGATGACCGACTCCTCCGGCCCGATCACCGTCGTGGTCGCCGCCGATCAGCCTCTGCTCGTCGAGGGCATCCGGTCCGCCCTCGACCAGGCGGCCGGACTCCACGTCGCCGGCACCGCGTGCGACGACCTCGACGCCCTCCGCCTGTGCGTACGGCTGTCGCCGCGGGTGCTGCTGGCCGACCTGGCCATGCTGGGCGCGCTGGAGTCCCTGCCCCGCCGCTGCCCCGCCGTACGGGTGCTCGCGCTCGGCGCGGACGACGGCGAGGCGGGCTTCACGGGCGCGCTGCGCGCCGGGGCGTACGGCTACCTGCTCAACGGGTCACGCCCCTCGGAGATCGCGGCCGCGGTCACGTCGGTGGCCCACGGGCAGGTCGTCTTCGGCGGCGGGCTGGCCCCCCGGCTGCTGGACCGCCTGACGACGCCGCCGGCCCGCAGCCCGTTCCCCGGCCTCACCCAGCGGGAGCACGAGATCCTGGAGCGGCTGGCCGACGGCAGGTCCAACGCCGAGATCGCCCGCGAGCTGTGCCTGGCCACCAAGACCGTGCGCAACCACGTGAGCAACGTGCTGACCAAGCTGGAGGCGCCGAGCCGGGTGGACGCGGCGCTGCGGGCGAGGGACGCGGGCCTCGGCTCGCGTCCCGTGCTCACCCGCGTCTGAGCCCGCGTCTGAGCGCATCTCCGGGCCCGGGCGCGAGGGTCACACCCGGATGTGCCCGTCCCCGGTGTAGATCCACTTAGTGGAGGTCAGCTCCGGCAGTCCCATCGGCCCGCGGGCGTGCAGCTTCTGCGTGGAGATGCCGATCTCCGCGCCGAAGCCGAACTCGCCGCCGTCGGTGAAGCGGGTCGAGGCGTTGACCGCCACCGCGGCGCTGTCCACGGTCGCGACGAACCTGCGGGCGGCCTGCTGGGACCGGGTCACGATGGCGTCGGTGTGGGCCGAGCCGTACCGCCGGATGTGCGCGACCGCGTCGTCGAGCGAGTCGACCACCGCGGCGGCGACGTCGAGCGAGAGGTACTCGGTGGTGAAGTCCTCTTCGGTGGCGGGCACGACGTCGGCGCCGTAGGACCGCACCCGCTCGTCGCCGTGGACGGTCACCCCCGCGTCCTTGAGCACCGTCAGCGCCTTGGGGACGAACTCGTCGGCGATCGCGGCGTGCACCAGGAACGTCTCGGCGGCGTTGCACACCGAGGGCCGCTGCGCCTTGGCGTTCACCAGGATCTTCAGGGCGGTCTCGACGTCGGCGTCGGCGTCCACGTAGACGTGGCAGTTGCCCACCCCGGTCTCGATGACCGGCACCGTCGACTCCTCGACCACGCTGTTGATCAGCGAGGCGCCGCCGCGCGGGATCAGCACGTCGACCAGCCCCCGGGCGCGCATGAGATGCCGGACCGACTCGCGGGTCTGGCCCGGCACGAGCCGTACGGCGTCGGCCGGCACCTCGGTCGCCGCCAGCGCCTCCCGCATGATCCGCACGAGCGCGGTGTTGGAGGAGTACGCGCTGGACGACCCGCGCAGCAGCACGGCGTTGCCGCTCTTGAGGCAGAGCGCCGCCGCGTCGACGGTGACGTTGGGCCTGCCCTCGTAGATGATCCCGATGACGCCGAGGGGCACCCGCACCTGCCGCAGCTCCAGGCCGTTCGGCAGCGTGCTCCCGCGTACGACCTCCCCGACCGGGTCGGGCAGGTCGGCCACCTCGCGGACGGCCCCGGCGATCTTCGCGATCCGGGCGGCGTCCAGCCGCAGCCGGTCGATCATCGCCTCGGGGACGCCGTTCGCCCTGGCCTGATCCACGTCGACGGCGTTGGCCGCGACGATCTCGTCCGTGGCCGCCTCCAGCGCGTCGGCCACGGCACGCAGCGCCGCGTCCTTCGGCGCGCGCGGCAACGGCGCGAGCGCCGCCGCGGCGTCCTTCGCCGCCCGGGCGACCGTCAGGAATTCCTCTGCCTCGGACACAACCTCAGACATTGCCTCGCGCTCCGTCGCTTCTTCTCGGTGGACTACAGGATCACGATGTCGTCCCGGTGGATCAGCTCACGCTCGTACTCCGGGCCGAGTGTGCTGGCCAGCTCCCGGGTGGAGCGGCCGAGCAGGTCGGGGATCTCCCCCGCGTCGTAGTTGACCAGGCCGCGGGCGACCGCGACGCCCGTCGGCGCGCACAGGTCGACCGGGTCGCCGGCCGCGAAGTCGCCCTCGACCTTCACGACGCCGGCGGGCAGCAGCGACATCCGCCGCCCCACCACGGCCTCGACCGCGCCCGCGTCCAGGTGCAGCCGGCCGCGCCCGGTCGTCGCGTGGGCGAGCCACAGCAGCCGGGTGCCGGGGTGGCGGCCCCCCGGGTGGAAGCAGGTGCCGATGTCGGCCCCCGCGAGCGCCTGGGCCGCGTGCGCCGCCGCCGTGAGCACGACGGGCACGCCCGCCCCGGTGGCGATGCGGGCCGCCTCCACCTTGGTGATCATGCCGCCGGTGCCGACCCGGCCGGAGGTGCCGAGCTCGACGCCCTCCAGGTCCTCCGGTCCCCTGACCTCCGCGATGCGGGCGGCGCCGTCCCTGCGGGGATCCCCGTCGTACAACGCGTCGACGTCCGACAGCAGCACCATGCCGTCGGCGTGGATGAGGTGGGCCACCAGCGCCGCCAGCCGGTCGTTGTCGCCGAACCGGATCTCGTCGGTGGCCACCGTGTCGTTCTCGTTCACGACGGGGACGATGCCGAGCTCCAGCAGCCGGGCCAGCGTCCGCTGGGCGTTGCGGTGGTGCGAGCGGCGCATCATGTCGTCGGCCGTCAGCAGCACCTGGCCCACGCGTAAGCCGTACCTGGCGAAGGAGGAGGTGTAACGGGCGATCAGCACGCCCTGTCCCACCGAGGCGGCGGCCTGCTGGGTGGCCAGGTCCTTGGGCCGGGCGCGCAGCCCGAGCGGGCCGAGCCCGGCGGCGATCGCGCCGGACGACACCAGCACGATCTGCGCGCCGGCCAGCCGCCGGGCGGCCAGCACGTCCACCAGCGCGTCGACCCGGTCGACGTCGATCGTGCCGCGGGGGGTCGTCAGCGACGACGAGCCCACCTTGACCACCAGCCGCGCGGCCTCGCCGATCCGCTGCCTGCCCGTCACGCCGTCTCCCCCTCTCTCACCGCTCCCCCTCTCACCGCGTCTCCCGGTCAGCCGAGTCTCAGGTCGGTGCCGCGCGGCCCGAGGACCGCCTCTGCGCCCCGCGACGGCTGCCAGTCGAAGACGTAGCCGCCCTCCATCGGCCCGATGACGACCTCCGCACCGGCCGTCGCACCGGCCTTGATCAGCTCCTCCTCGACGCCGAGCCGGTCGAGCCGGTCGGCGAGGTAGCCGACGGCCTCGTCGTTGGTGAAGTCGGTCTGGCGGATCCACCGCTCGGGCTTCTCGCCGGTCACCTGGAAGCGGTTCTCGTCGATCCGGCGTACGGAGAACCCGGCCTCGCCGAGCTGCTTGGGCCGGATGACCAGACGCGTCGGCTCCTCGACCGGGGCCTGCGCGCGGGCCGCCGCCACCATCTCGGCCATCGCGAACGACAGGGGCCGCAGGCCCTCGTGGCTCGCCGCGGAGATCTCGAAGACCCGCACGCCGCGCTCCTCCAGGATGGGCGTGACGATGTCGGCGAGGTCCCGGCCGTCGGGGACGTCCACCTTGTTCAGCGCGACCAGGCGCGGCCGGTCCTGCAGGGAGCCGTACGCCGCGAGCTCGGCCTCGATCACCTCGAAGTCGGTCACCGGGTCGCGTCCCGGCTCCAGCGTGGCGCAGTCGAGCACGTGCACGATCGTCGAGCAGCGCTCGACGTGCCGCAGGAACTCGTGGCCGAGGCCCCGGCCCTCCGAGGCGCCGGGGATGAGCCCGGGCACGTCGGCGACCGTGAAGACGGTCTCGCCGGCCGTGACCACCCCGAGGTTCGGCACGAGGGTGGTGAACGGGTAGTCGGCGATCTTCGGCCGGGCCGCGGAGAGCGCCGCGATCAGGGACGACTTGCCCGCGTTGGGGAAACCCACCAGCGCGACGTCGGCGACGGTCTTGAGTTCGAGCACGATCTCGGCCTCGTCGCCCGGCTCCCCGAGCAGCGCGAAGCCGGGGGCCTTGCGTTTGGCGTTGGCGAGCGCGGCGTTGCCGAGGCCGCCGAAGCCGCCCTGCACGGCGACGTACCGGGTGCCCGAGCCGATCAGGTCGACCAGCACCTCCCCGGTCCTGGCGTCCTTCACGACCGTGCCGTCGGGCACCGGCAGGACGACGTCCTCGCCGTTGGCGCCGTCCCGGTTGGAGCCCATGCCCTGCTTGCCGTTGCCCGCGCGGCGGTGCGGCCGGTGGTGGTATTCGAGCAGGGTCGAGGTGTTGGGGTCCACCTCCAGAATGACGTCCCCGCCGCGGCCGCCGTCGCCGCCGTCCGGCCCACCCAACGGCTTGAACTTCTCCCGGTGGATGGAGGCGCAGCCGTTGCCCCCGTCACCCGCCTTGATGTGCAGGACGACGTGGTCCACGAAGTCGGCCATCAGCCGCTCCCCCTTACTGCTGTGCCGGAATCGGCCGGAGTACGGCCGGAGAAAACGAATGAGGCGGACCGAATGCTCGATCCGCCTCATCGTGCTGCTTCAGGTGTCCGGGCGGATCTACTCCGCGGCCGGGACGATGCTCACCGCGCGGCGACCGCGCTTGGTGCCGAACTGCACCCGGCCGGTGGCCAGGGCGAACAGCGTGTCGTCGCTGCCGCGGCCGACGTTGTCGCCGGGGTGGAAGTGCGTGCCGCGCTGACGGACGATGATCTCGCCCGCGTTCACCAGCTGGCCGCCGAAGCGCTTCACGCCGAGGCGCTGGGCGTTCGAGTCACGGCCGTTCCGGGTGGACGAGGCGCCCTTCTTGTGTGCCATGGTTCACTCCCTGTCGGGGGTAAGCCGGGGTGTCCCCCGGGAGACTACTTTCCGGGGTTGATATCGGTGACCTTGACCTGGGTGTACCGCTGGCGGTGACCCTGGCGCTTCTTGTAGCCACTCTTGTTCTTGTACTTCAGAATCCGGATCTTCGGTCCCTTGGTCTCGCCGAGGATCTCGGCGGTCACCTGGAACCGGGAGAGAGCGGCTGCGTCGGTGGTGACATCGCCGTCGTTGACGACGAGCACCGCCGGCAGCGACACCGAGGAGCCAACCTCTCCGGCGACCTTGTCCACCTCGAGGACGTCCCCGACGGAGACCTTCTGCTGCCTGCCGCCGCAACGAACGATCGCGTACACCGCGGAACCCTTCTACTGGCTAATGCTGAGATGCCGCGCCCCGCATCCAGCTGCTGTCGATACACGACCGGCGGTCCGGGCAGGCGCGCGAAGCCAGGCACGCCGACACCAGGCGCACCGGATGACCAGGGTACCGGATATCCGGTACCCAGGTCGAACCGAGCGGACCGCCGGGTGAGGAAGTCGCTACTCCGCCGTCTTCCTGCGGGAACGTCGCCGTCCCCGGGAGGACGGCGCGGAGCCTTCGCCCTCGTCTGAGTCGATGGCGTCGGTCACGCTCTCACGCGCCGACCCCGTCGCCGCGGCGACCGATCCCTCGCTCGCCGCCAGCTTGTCGGCCACCGCCTTCTCGATGGCCATCTTGCCCTGTGTGCCGCGTGGCTCGGGCTTACCCTCGACCGGTTCGGTCGACACGATGATCCCGCGCCCGTGGCAGCAGTCGCACGGCGTGGAGAACGCCTCCAGCAGGCCCTGGCCGACCCGCTTGCGGGTCATCTGCACCAGGCCCAGCGAGGTGACCTCGGCCACCTGGTGCTTGGTGCGGTCCCGCGCCAGGCACTCCAGCAGCCGGCGGAGCACCAGGTCGCGGTTGCTCTCCAGCACCATGTCGATGAAGTCGATGACGATGATGCCGCCGATGTCCCGCAGCCTGAGCTGGCGGACGATCTCCTCGGCCGCCTCCAGGTTGTTGCGGGTGACGGTCTCCTCCAGGTTGCCGCCCTGCCCGGTGAACTTGCCGGTGTTGACGTCGACGACGGTCATCGCCTCGGTCCGGTCGATCACCAGGGAGCCGCCGGACGGCAGCCACACCTTGCGCTCCATCGCCTTGGCGATCTGCTCGTCGATCCGGTAGGCGGAGAAGGCGTCGGTCTCCTCCTGCCACTTCGACAGCCGCTCGGTGAGGTGCGGGGCGACGTAGCGGACGTACTCGTCCACCGTCGTCCACGCCTCGTCGCCCTCCACGACCAGCGAGGTGAAGTCCTCGTTGAAGACGTCGCGGACCACCCGGACGGTCAGGTCGGGCTCACCCGACAGCAGCTCCGGCGGGCTGGCCGACTTGGCCTTGCGCTGGATGTTCTCCCACTGGGCCGACAGCCGGGCCACGTCGCGGTCGAGCTCCTCCTCCGAGGCGCCCTCCGCGGCGGTGCGCACGATGACGCCCGCGTTCTCCGGCATGACCTTGCGCAGGATCTGCTTGAGCCGGGTCCGCTCCTTGTCGGGCAGCTTGCGGCTGATCCCGGTCATCGAGCCGTCCGGCACGTAGACCAGGTAGCGGCCGGGG
This sequence comes from Microbispora sp. H10670, assembly GCF_014161385.1. Classification (NCBI taxonomy): domain Bacteria; kingdom Bacillati; phylum Actinomycetota; class Actinomycetes; order Streptosporangiales; family Streptosporangiaceae; genus Microbispora; species Microbispora sp. H10670. The sequence goes on from NZ_JABBWW010000045.1 coordinate 20,093, forward strand.
AGGCTGATCTGGGAGGTCAGCCGGGCCCCCTTGTGCCCCATCGGGTCCTTGGTGACCTGCACCAGCACCGACTGCCCGGACTTCAGCGCCGCCTCGATCCGCTTCGGCTGGCCCTCCAGCCCGGCGGTGTCGAAGTTCACCTCGCCGGCGTACAGCACCGCGTTGCGGCCCTTGCCGATGTCGACGAACGCCGCCTCCATCGAGGGCAGCACGTTCTGGACCTTGCCGAGGTAGACGTTGCCGACGTACGACTGGCTCGACTCGCGGTCGACGTAGTGCTCGACGAGGACCCCGTCCTCCAGCACCGCGATCTGGGTGCGGCCACCCTGGCGGCGCACCACCATGATCCGCTCGACCGACTCGCGGCGGGCCAGGAACTCCGACTCGGTGATGATCGGCGGGCGGCGGCGGCCCAGCTCGCGGCCCTCGCGGCGGCGCTGCTTCTTCGCCTCCAGCCGGGTCGATCCCCGTACGCCCTGGACCTCGTCGACGGACGTGGACCGGGTCGCGCGGGGCGCCCGGATGCGGACGACGGTGTTCGGCGGGTCGTCGGGGGTGGGCTCGGCCTCCTCGCTGCCCCTGCGGCGGCGACGGCGGCGACGACGGGTGCCGCCCTGGGCGTCGGACTCGTCCTCGGCCTGCTCGCGGTCCTCGTCCTCGTCCTGCGCGGCCTGCGGCTCCTCGCCCTCGGCCTCGGACTCCTCGCCTTCCTCGGCGTCCCTCGTCCGGCTTCCCCGGCCCCGGCCGCCGCGACGGCGGCGGCGACGACGGCCGCCGCCCTCGGACTCGTCCTCGCCCTGCTCGGCGGTCTCCTCCGGCTCCTCCTCCTGCTCCTCCGGCTCAAGGTCCTCGTCCCCGGCCGTCGCCGGCGCCGGGACGTGCGCGGCGGGCCGCTGCACGGGCGCGGCGAAGGGGTCGGGAGCCTGGAAGAGCGGTTGGAACAGCGCCGACGGCGCCTGGAAGGTCACCGAGGGCGAGGGCTGCGACCGGGAGGACAGCCCGAAGGGGTCGGCCACCACGTCAGGACGGCCGTTCTCCTCCTCGGTCTCACCGGTCTCCTCGACGTCGATGTCCTCGATGTCGATCGGCTCGTCGTCCAGCGGTTCCTCGTCGGGCAGGTTGAGCCGCAGCGCGGCGGCCACCTCCGCCTCCGCGGCGCTCATCGCCCTGGATCGTTCCGGTACGGACTCGTCCGCCCGGGCACGACGGCGGCGGCGCGGGGCGGGCGTCTCCTCGACGGCCTCGGCCTGCTCGGCGGGCTCGGTCTGTTCGGCCTGCTCCGGCGTGTCGGTCCGCTTGCGGCTACGGCGGCGCCGCGTGGGCGCGGCCGGCTCGTCGTTCCCGCCGTCCACGGGCTCGGCGCCCGCGCTCTCAGGGGCGGCGGCTGGGGCCACGTCGTCACCGGCCGGGGCCTGCGCGGGCACCGGAGTCTCCACCACCGGCGCCTCCGCGACCGGCGCCTCCGCCACCGCGGGCTCGGGAGCCGGCGGTTCGGCGGTCTTGGTGCGGCGGCGGGTGGCCCGCTTCGGCCGCTCCTGGACGACCGGCGCCTCCTGCGCCTCCTGGCCCGGCTGCTCGGGCTCCACCGCCTTCGGCGCCGCGGCGGCGGCCACCGTGGTCACCGGAGGCGGCAGTTCGTCCGGCTCGGGCGGGGGCCCGGCGGGCCGGCTCGCCGACCGGCGGCGTGGCGTGGACGCACGGACCGAACCGGAGGAAACCGCGTTCCCCCCGGCCTGGCCCTGGTCTTCTGTTGTCGTTTCACCGTCAAGGCTCACAGCCCCGTCAGTGGGCTCGTTGTCGAGCATGCGGGCGCTCTCCCGTCAGCCCCCGGGCACGTCTCCGCGCCGCGCGGAGGCTCTCGTCTCTCGCGGTCCGCCGGGCCTCCTGTCGGCGCCGCGGCGGCAAGTCTTATCGTTCTCCGCCTGCCCGGTCGAGGTCGAACGGGTCGGCGGGCTCACCGGTCACCGCGTCGAGCGGCCCCTGCGCCAGCCTGGTCACCGCAGCGGGTGACGGCGGCGCGAAGCCTGCCACGAGACGCAGCCCCATGAGCACGTCATCGGGTCGTACGGCAGGTGTTTCGTGCCGAACAACCATACGAAGTATGACACACGGCTGAACAGGCTCCTGACCTGCCGTCTTTTCCGGCCCCTCCACAAGGGTCAGCGTACGCACCGCCTGGCGGGCGTCGAAGCGCCGCATTCCCTTCTTGGTCAGGCGTTCCACCTCGACGTGACCGGCCGAGAGGAACTCCTTCACCGCCCGCTCGGCCTCCCCCGGATCGGCCCCGGGAAGCCGCAACTCCCAGACCGATCCCTCCAGCCGGTCGGCGAGGCCGCCGTCCCGCGCCTCGACCACGTCGAGCACGTCCAGGCCCGGCGGCAGCGAGGCGTCGAGGTCGTCGCGCACCCGGCGTGGATCGCACGCCCGGTGGACGCCGATCTCCAGGTACTCGGCCTCGCTCGCCACCCCGGTGGGGGCGGCGCCCGCATAGGAGATCTTCGGGTGCGGGTTGAAGCCCGCGCTGTAGGCCACCGGGATCCCCGCTCGCCGCACCGCCCTCTCGACGGCGCGGGAGATGTCGCGGTGGCTGGTGAAGCGCAGCCGCCCCCGCTTGGCGTAGCGCACGCGCAGGCGCTGCACCGTGGGTTCGGGCGCGGGCCCCTCGGGAACGGGTTTCACCAGTTCCGTCGTCCTTCCGGTATCGGTCAGTCGTCTTGTCGGGGCGTCAGATCACCGTGAGGGGCAGGAGCTTCCTGCCGGTCGGGCCGACCTGGATCTCCGTCCCCATCGTCGGGCAGACGCCGCAGTCGTAGCAGGGCGTCCAGCGGCAGTCCTCGACCTCCACGTCGCCCAGCGCGTCCTGCCAGTCCTGCCACAGCCACTCGCGGTCGAGACCGGCGTCGAGGTGGTCCCAGGGGAGTACCTCGTGCTCGTCCCGCTCGCGGATGGTGTACCAGTCCACGTTCACCGGCTCGCCCTCCAGGGCCCGCTCGGCCGCGGCCATCCACCGCTCGAACGAGAAGTGCTCGCTCCAGCCGTCGAACCGGCCGCCGTCCTCCCAGACGGCCCGGATGACCCTGCCCACGCGGCGGTCGCCCCGCGACAGCAGCCCCTCCACGATCGAGGGCTTGCCGTCGTGGTAGCGGTAGCCGATGGCCCTGCCGTACTCCTTGTCGGAGCGCAGGGCCTCGCGCAGCGCCCGCAGCCGGCGGTCCACCGTCTCGTGGTCGCACTGGGCGGCCCACTGGAACGGCGTGTGCGGCTTGGGCACGAACCCGCCGATGGAGACCGTGCAGCGGACGTCCCGCGAGCCGGTCGCCTCCCGGCCCGCCCTGATGACCTTCTTGGCCAGGTCGGCGATGCCGAGGACGTCCACGTCCTCCTCCGTCGGCAGCCCGCACATGAAGTAGAGCTTCACCTGCCGCCAGCCGTTGGAGTAGGCGGTGGTGACCGTGCGGATCAGGTCCTCCTCGGTGACCATCTTGTTGATCACCTTGCGCATCCGCTCGGACCCGCCCTCCGGCGCGAACGTGAGCCCGGACCGGCGGCCGTTCCTGGACAGCTCGTTGGCGAGGTCGATGTTGAACGCGTCGACCCGGGTGGAGGGCAGGGACAGCCCGATCTGGCTGCCGTCGTAACGGTCGGCGAGGCCCTTGGTGATGTCGGCGATCTCGGAGTGGTCCGCGCTGGACAGCGACAGCAGCCCGACCTCGCTGAAGCCGGACTCCTTGATCCCCGCCTCGACCATGTCGCCGACCGTGGTGATCGACCGCTCCCGGACCGGACGGGTGATCATCCCCGCCTGGCAGAAGCGGCAGCCCCGGGTGCAGCCCCGGAAGATCTCGACACTGAACCGCTCGTGCACGGTCTCGGCCAGCGGGACCAGCGGTTTCTTCGGGTACGGCCACTCGTCGAGGTCCATGACCGTGTGCTTGAAGACGCGCGACGGCACACCGTCGCGGTTGGGGACGACCCGCATGATACGGCCGTCCGGGTGGTACTCGACGTCATAGAACTTCGGGACGTACACCCCGCCCGTGGAGGCGAGGCGCATCAGCAGTTCGTCACGGCCGCCGGGGCAGCCCTCGGACTTCCACTCGCGCAGCACCTCGGAGATCGCGATGGCGATCTGCTCGCCGTCGCCGAGAACGGCGGCGTCGAGGAAGGCGGCGATGGGCTCCGGGTTGAAGGCGGCGTGGCCGCCCGCCAGCACGATCGGATCCTCGTCGGTGCGGTCCACCGCCTCCAGCGGGATCCCCGCCAGGTCGAGCGCGGTGAGCAGGTTCGTGTAGCCGAGCTCGGTGGCGAACGACACCCCGAGGACGTCGAACGCGCGAACCGGCCGGTGGCCGTCCACGGTGAACTGCGGGACGCCCTCGGACCGCATGAGCGCCTCGAGGTCGGGCCACACCGCGTAGGTGCGCTCGGCCAGCGTCTCGGGCAGCTCGTTGAGGATCTCGTAGAGGATCTGCACCCCCTGGTTGGGCAGGCCGACCTCGTAGGCGTCCGGGTACATGAGGGCCCACCGGACGGTCGCCTCGTCCCAGTCCTTGACCGTCGAGTTCAGCTCGCCCCCGACGTACTGGATCGGCTTCTGCACCTTCGGCAGCAGCGGCTCCAGGCGGGGAAACAACGACTCGACAGACATGACTCCAGGGTATCGGCTTCCGGGAGTGGCCCCTGCGGATCTTGCCACCCCTCGTGGGGCTCCAGGAGGGGTCAGAAGGGATGCCACAGCCGGCCGTCCCCGGCACGCAGCGAGGCCAGGCGGTGACGCAGCTCCGCGTGCGCGGCCGCGTCCCGGTGCCCGATGCGCAGGGCGGCCGTCAGCGTCTGGAGCTCCCGGATGTCGCGCAGCACCGGATATCCCGGCCACTCCCGGATGTCACAGCCGTAGGCACGGGCGAAGCCGTCCCGCTGGGCGTCGGACACGCCGAACCGCGCGCCCTGCAGCGTGGGCACCAGGTCGATCTCGCGCGGCCCGGCGCCGGCCGAGTCCCAGTCGCACAGCAGCAGCCGGTCCCGGGTGCGGATCAGGTTGCCCCGGTGCGCGTCGCCGTGGACCAGCCCGTACGGCAGCGTGAACTCGACCCGTTCGTAGTACGCCTCCTCCAGCGCCCCGCACCGCGCGAGCAGCCACTCCCGTTCCTCGTCGTCCAGCACGCGGCTGGCGTGCACGGCCCGCCGCACGCGGCCGAAGGGGTCGAAGGTCGGCAGCTCGAACGGCACGGGCGGCAGGGAGTGCAGGCGGCGCAGCAGGAGGCCGAGCGGGACCGGGTCGCCGTCGCCCGCGCCGTCCTCGTAGAGCCAGAAGGTCGCCAGGCAGCCCTCCACCGCGAGGGGCTGGCGCACGTCGAGCGGCAGCGTGACCGGGAAGCCCTGCTCGTGCAGCCACCTCGTGACCTTGAGCGAGGTGACCAGGCGGTCGTACTTGCCGGGGGCGCCCGACTCGGCGAGGCGGACGACCACCCCCTCGCCCGGCAGGTGGTAGACGACGTTGGCGAAGCTGCGCAGCAGCCGGGCGCCGGACGCGTCGAGCCCCGCCATGCGGCAGGCCTCCGCGAGGGCGGGCGGGGTGCCCGCGACGGTGGAGACGGTCATCCCACGCCTCCTTCGTGCACAGGTGCCTCCGGCAGCGCGCGGGCCGCCGACTGGGGCAGGCCGGACGCGCAGAACGCCTCCAGCCGGTCGGCGAGCGAGCCGCCCACCCGTGGCCGGGCGGCCTGCAGGGTCTCGGCCAGGCTGTCGATCCGGCGCTCGGGCGGCAGGTCGAACAGCGGCGCCATGGCCCGCTCCGCCCCGGCGGGATCGTCCTCCATCAGATGCGCGGCGGCGAGGTGGGCCGCGGCCATCGCCTCGCAGCCGTACGACCTGTTCTGCCGGTCCTCCCGCGCGTACAGGTCGAGCGCCGCGCGCGCCTGGTCGATCGCGCGGTCCGGCCGGCCGAGGTGGAGGTACGCGACGGCCGAGTAGTAGGCGTGCTTGGCGGGCCGGAAGGCGAACTCGCCGGCGAAGCCGTCGTGCAGTTCGTCCCCCGCTCCCGGCTCGCGGGCGTCGGCCGCCCTGAGCAGGTCGTCCTCGGCCTCGCGGGTCCAGCCGAGCATGGCGCCGGCGCGGGCGCGCAGCATGTGCAGGCGGGCGCCGCCCTGTCCCCTCGGCAGGTGGGTCAGGCCGGCCTCCGCGTAGCCCGCCGCGTCCTCGTAGCGCCGGTCCCACAGCGCCACCGACGCCTGCATGCCGCGCGCCCATCCCATCAGCGACTGGTGCCCGGCGATCCTGCCGTACGTCCAGGCGGCGCGGGCGAGGGTGTCGGCGGGCATCCGGCGGCCCATGTCCATGCTGGCGTTGGCCATGAGCCCGCACAGCGTGCCCGCCAGGAAGTACAGCTCACCGGCCTGGGCGGGATGGACGCGCCGTTCCAGCGCCCGCCGGGCCTGCTCCTGCAGCGCCCGCATCTCGACGAACAGCGGCAGCGGCGACTCCCAGACGTACCGCCGCGACAGCCAGATCACCTGTGTGCGCAGCCGCTCCAGCGCGCTGTCGCCGACCTCACTCGTCTCGGCCCGCTCGGCGTGCTCACTTGCCTCGCGGGCGGCGGCGGTGACCAGGTCCGGGGCCGTCCCGCGCTGCCATCCACCGTCCGGGCGGCGCAGCTCCTCGGGCGTGTAGTCGCGGGCGAACCCGAGCTGCACCGGCCCGGTCTCGAACAGCCGGCACAGCAGGTCGGTGTAGTCGCGGTCGGGCCGGGCCCCGGCCTCCCACTCCCGCCAGGACCGCTCGGTCAGCCCCCTGCGCTTGATCTGCTCGCGGTCGCACATCGCGTGGAAGCGCTCGATCGCCTCCTCGACCGTCCACCCGTACGCCAGCCGCACGCACTTGAAGCGCGACAGCCGCGGGCAGCAGAGATGGATCTCCTCGGCGATCTGGTGGAAGACCGCGGTCGTGGGCGGGTCCCCGAGAGCGGCGAGGGTGCGCTCGCGGATGCCGCCGGCGATCTGGATGGCGGACCGGTCCCCGCCGCGTGAGGGTGTCGTCATCGGCTCTCCCAGTGGTGACAACCGCACGCTAACGGTGTCGATGTCACGAACCGGTCACCTCGCGCACTGCGAGTCGCTCTCCTCCACCCGGAGGGGCGCGATGGTCCCGCCGCTGCGCAACTGCGCCGTGAAGAGCTGTCCGCACAGGCTCGCCGGCGTCTCGGCGAACCACACCGTCGGCGGGTCGCCCGCCGCCGCGGCGGCCCACCGGCCGCCGCCGTACACGATCCGGTAGTCGGGAAAGGCCCTGCGCAGCAGTTCAAGGGCACGCTGGCGGTCCCGCGCCTCGTCGTCCGGAGTCACCGTTCCTCCGTAATGGTTCGTTCAGCCCCCGAACCTGTTCCGTTCCCATACTGTTCGCCGCGCCGTGCGGACGCCAGTGAGAGCGGGGATCCGCCACCCTGCGAACCGCTCTCATGGGAGTGTCACGACGACATCAGGAGACATCAGGAGGCATCAGGAGGCATCGGGAGGCGTCGGGAGGCGTCACGAGGAGAAGGGCCGCGACCTGAGGTGGATCGCCTGGAGGACGGCCACCGCCGTCATGTTCGCGAACGTCGCGGTGCCGCCGTAGGACACGAACGGCAGCGGCACGCCGGTGATCGGCATGATGCCGATGGTCATGCCGACGTTGACGAGGGTCTGGAAGGCGAGCCACGCGACGATCCCGCCCGCGACGAGCGCGCTGAACCGGTCGTTGCACATCCGGGCGATCCGGGCGCCGCGCAGCAGGATCACGCCGAGCAGCGCCACCACGGCGACGGACCCGACGAAGCCGAGTTCCTCCCCCGCGACGGTGAAGATGAAGTCGGTGTGCTGCTCGGGCACGAAGCGGCCGGTGGTCTGCCCGCCGTGGAACAGCCCCTTGCCGAACAACTCGCCCGACCCGATCGCCACCAGGGCCTGCCTGCTGTTGTAGCCCACGCCGCGAGGGTCGGTCGACGGATCGAGCAGCGCGGTGAACCGCGCCACCTGGTATGGCTTGAGCAGCCCCAGCGACCACACCGCGGCCCCGGCGAGCGCCGCCAGCAGGATCCCGGCGACCACCCAGCGCTTGCGCACCCCGGAGAGCACGATGATCGCACCGGTGATCGTCGCGAGCACCATCGTCGTGCCGAGGTCGGGTTCGAGCATGATCAGTCCCGCTGCCACGCCGGTCAGCGCGATGCAGAGCGCGACGTTCAGGGCCCGCGGCCGGTCCTTGTCCCGTTCGGACGGCCGCGCGAGCAGCCGCGCGAGCATCAGCACGAGCACCGGCTTGGCCAGCTCGTCCGGCTGTACCGCGAAGCCGCCGCCGACCATGATCCAGGAGTGGTGCCCGTTGATCGTGGAGCCCATCGGGGTCAGCACGAGCACCAGCCCCAGGAGCGCCACGGCGTACAGGACCGGCGCGTACGTGCGGAGCCACCGGTAGTCGCTCACGGCGACGGCGCTGTAGAGGGCCAGCCCGATGAGCAGGTTGATCACGTGCTTCTTGGCCATCGCGGTCGGCTCGATGGACGACCAGGTCCTGGTCGACGACCACACCAGCAGCGTGCCCACGACGCTGAGCGCGAGGACAGCGCCGAGGAGGAGCCAGTCCATCCGCCAGACGACCGCGCCGCGGCCGATCGCCCGCCGCGCCAGCGACCCGCGTCCCACTCTCATGGCCTCGGTCATGGCAGGCGCCTCACTGGGTCCCGTCGCGGCTGATGGCCGGCAGCCGCGTGACCGGTTTGCCGTCGGGGAGCGCCGGCTGCACCGGCTTGCCGTTGTCCCCCTTGCCGAGACCGAAGATGCCCTCCCAGATCCGCCGTACGGCGGGCGCGGCGGTCGAGGCGCCGAAACCGCCCTGCGCCACCATGACCACCGTGACCAGCCGCGGGTTGTCGGCGGGCGCGAAGGAGGCGAACCACGAGGTGTCCTCCTTGCCGTAGACCTCCGCCGTGCCGGTCTTGCCGCCGATCTTCACGATGTTCAGCGGGAACCCGCGGAACGCGCCGGCCGCGGTGCCGTCCGACGGCACCTCGCTGAGCGCCTTGCGGATGTAGGTGCGGGTCTCGTCACTGACCGGCAGGTGATACTCCACCGGCACCGGGATCTCCTTGTGCAGCGTGCCGTCGGGCCGCATGAGCGCCCAGCCCAGCCGGGGGCTGCGGACGTTGCCGTCCCCGACGAGCGCGGCGTACGCCCGGGCGAGCTGGAGCGGCGTGACGAGGACGTCGCCCTGGCCGATGGACAGGTTCACCGCCTCGTACGCGTGGAAGATCATGCCCTCCAGGCAGTTCTCGTTGGCCAGCCGCTTGGCGAAGGCGGCGCGGCTCTCGTTCTTCATCTCCGGATAGCCGATCTTGGCCCGCCTGCACATCTCGGCCCTGGTGGAGTTGTAGAGGTCACGCTTCCACGCGCGGGTGGGGATGCGGCCGGGCGACTCGCCGGGCAGGTCGATGCCGGTGCGGCGGCCGAAGCCGTACGCCTTGGCCATGTTCGGCATCGGCTCCTTGACCTTGGACTTGGGCGTCTTGCCGCCGTCGCGCAGCCACTCCTCGTATCCGGACTTGTAGAAGACGGTGTCGCACGACTTCACCAGCGCCTCGTGCAGCGAGATCGCGCCGAGGCTCATGCCGCCCGCGTTCGGGTACGACCTGCCCTCGACGGTGTAGGCGCCGGGGCACTGGTAGGTGCCGTGCAGCGGCTCCCCGTCGGCGATCATGGCGGAGGCCGAGCTGATCTTGAACGTCGAACCGGGGGCGTACTCGCCCGCGATCGCCCGCGACACCAGCGGCTTGCCCGACTTGTCGGACAGGAGGCGCCGGTAGTCCTTCTCGGTGATGCCGCCCGTCCAGACCCTGGGGTCGTAGTTGGGCCGGCTCGCCATCGCGATCACCCGGCCGGTCTTCACGTCGAGCACCACGCCCGCCGCGCCGTCGGAGTTCGGGATCTCCTGCATGGCCTGGTCGAGCGACTTCTCCACGATCCGCTGCACCTTGGCGTCGATGCTGGTCACCAGGACGTCGCCGGGCACCGGATCGGACTGCTGGTCGACCGTGATGACCTTGCCCATCCGGTCGACCTGGACGGCGCGCAGGCCCGCCGTGCCGCGCAGCGCGGCGTCGTAGGTCCGCTCCAGCCCGTCGCGGCCGGTGAGGTCGACGCCCGAGTAGTTGGCCTTGAGACCCTCGCGCTTCTCCAGCTCGCTCTGCGTCACCGGCTGCAGGTAGCCGAGAAGCTGGGCGGCGTCCCTGCCGTTCGGGTAGTCGCGCATCGCCTGGATGTCGGCGGTCACGCCCGGGAAGTCCTCCTGGCGCTCCAGGATCTGCAGCGCCGCCCGGGGGTTGACGTTCGTCGCCACCGGGATCGGCGTGTACGGCGAGCCGGGCCAGCACGGGCGGCTGACGCCGGGGCCGCACGCGCGGATCTCCATCTTCAGCTTCGGCAGCGGCACCTTCAGCACGCCGGACAGCCGCCGCAGCACCGCGTCGCCGCCGTCCGGCATGCGCTCCAGCCGGCCGCGGTCCACCGAGACCACCAGCGTCGTGCGGTTGCGCACCAGCGGACGGCCCGAGGAGTCGAGGATCGCCCCCCGCAGGGCGGGCACCCGCACCTCGCGGGTGCGCGTCTCCGTCGCGACCGTGACGAACCGCGATCCCTGCACCACCTGGACCTGCCACAGCCGGACGACGAGCACGACGATCATGGCGATGACCATCACCTGCAGGACGATCAGCCGCCCGCGCAACCGTGTCATGCCGCCCCCCGTCTATAACCCGGAACGAGCTCCGTACGGCCCGCGCGTCTGCGGTGGCCGCCATACAGGGCGTTGACCGCCCACAGCACCAGTGGAGCGGCCACGAGATTGCAGACGGCCGCCCGGGGCCACGCCGTCGCCAGCACGCCCCAGGTGACCCCCGGCGCGCCGAGCAGCGCGCCCAGACCGGCCACCATGCCGGGCGCGAGCACGGCGCAGCCCGCCATCACGAGCAGCGGCAGGCGGTCGCCCGCACGACCGGCCGCGTAGCCCAGGAAGCACAGGACCAGCGCGTACTGGCCCAGCGTGTGGTTGGCGGGCGGCAGCAGGTCGTAGGCGAGCCCGCCGCAGAAGCCGATCACCGCGCCCTGCAGGGGCCCGCGCCTGGTCGCGAGCACGGCGACCGTCAGGAGCACCAGGTCCGGCGCCCACGTGAACAGCAGCCGGTTCACCAGGACGACCTGCAGCACCAGGACGGCGAAGAGCAGCAGCGCAGGGGTGACGTTGCGGAGCATCGTTCAGTTCCTCCCGCCGCGGCCCTCGCCGGCCGCCACACCCTCGCGGGCCCGCTCGTTACGCGGTGGCGCCGGCCGCCGGAGTCCGAACCCCTCCTCCAGCGACCTCTGACCGGTCCTGTGCTCGCCGGGCCGCCGTTCGTCGCGCGGCTTCGGCGGCGGCGGCACCGGCGGAAGCACGGAGTCGCGGGGGTCCCGCTTCGGCGCCGCGACCACGACCCCGACGACGTCCAGCGCGGAGAAGTCGGTGAAGGGCCGCGCGTAGGCGGTCCTGGTGACCTCGCCCGGGGTGTTGTCGATCCGCTCGACGACCCCGATCGGCACGCCGGGCACGTACGGCAGGCTCCGCTGGGAGCCGAACGACACGATCCGCCGCCCCACTCCGATCGGCACGGTGGAGTCGAGCAGCCGGAACTTGATCAGGTTGCCGCCGCCGCCCGCCTCGCCCAGCCCGTTCACGACACCGAGTTCGTTGCCGCCCTCCAGCCGGGCCCCCGCCGACAGGGCGGGATCGGTCAGCAGCGCGACCGTCGAGCTGGCCGGGCCGGCCTGGATGACCCTGCCGACCAGCCCCTGGTCGCTCAGCACGGTCATGTCGGCCCGGATCCCGTCGGCCGCCCCCACGTCGATCTCGACCGTGTCCTCGAACCCGGCCACGGTGCGCCGCGCGACGACCTGGGCCGGCACGATCCGGTAGCGACCGAGACCCGCCAGCCCGAGCATGTGGTCCAGCTTGTCGGACCGCGCCCGGTCGAGCCGCTGCGCGGAGACCTCGTCCCGCAGCCGCGCGTTCTCCTTGCGCAGGTCGCCGATCACGCGGCGGGCGGACGGCGCGTCGCGCAGCATGCCGACGAAGCCGGTGATGGGCCCGGTCACGGCGGCGCCGACGCGCTCGACCTTCCCGAACACCGCCCCCGCGAAGCCGCGCACCGGGCCGAGGACGCGGTCGCTCCCGGCCCGGTTGTCCACGGTGATCAGGATCAGCGCGACGGCGAGAAGGAGGCCGAGCATGAGTCGGGCGCGGCGGGTGTCTCTCATGACCGCTCCTTAGCTGCGGGGCTCCGGCACGAGCACCTGCTGGAGGGCTTCAAAGTCCTCCACGCACTTCCCGGAGCCCAGCGCGACGGAGTCGAGCGCGTTCTCGGCGAGGTGGACCGGCATCCCGGTCTCCTCGCGCAGCCGGTCGATCATGCCGCGCAGCAGGGCGCCGCCACCGGCCACGGCGATCCCCCGGTCCATGAGATCTCCCGACAGCTCGGGCGGGCACTTGTCGAGCGTGGACTTCACCGCGTCGACGATCGTGTTGACCGGCTCGGAGATGGCCCGGCGGATCTCCTCGGCGCTGATGACGACGGTCTTCGGCAGGCCGGTGACCAGGTCGCGGCCCCGCACCTCGGCGTGGAAGTCCTCACCCGTGGCGCAGGCGGAACCCACCGCGATCTTGACCTCCTCCGCCGTGCGCTCCCCCAGCATCAGGGAGTACTCCTTCTTGGCGAAGGAGATGACCGCCTGGTCGAGCTCGTCGCCCCCGACGCGGATCGACTGGCTCGTCACGATGCCGCCCATCGAGATGATGGCCACCTCGGTGGTGCCGCCGCCGATGTCGACGACCATGTTCCCGGTCGGCTCGTGCACCGGCAGACCGGCCCCGATCGCCGCCGCCATCGGCTCCTCGATGATGTACACACGGCGGGCGCCGGCCTGGTAGCCCGCCTCCTTCACCGCGCGCTGCTCGACCGCGGTGATGCCACTGGGTACGGCCACGATGATGCGCGGGCGCACGAAGTGCCGGCGTTTGTGGATTTTCTGGATGAAGTACCGCAGCATCCGCTCGGTCACATCGAAATCGGCGATGACCCCGTCCCTCAGGGGCCGGATCGCGACGATGTTTCCGGGCGTCCGCCCGATCATCCGCTTCGCTTCGATCCCAACTGCCACGATCTTGCCGGTCGTGACGTTGATGGCGACGACGGACGGCTCGTTCAGGACGATGCCGCGCCCTCGGACGTAGACGAGAGTGTTCGCCGTGCCAAGGTCGACAGCCATGTCACGGCCCAGGAATGTCAGCTTGCTGCCCATGCGGAAGGAAGCCTTCCTTCAGGTGGTGAGCGGTTACCGGGTTCAGCGGGAGTGCGGGATGACGCATCGCATTCGAATCGTAACCGCACGTGCTCATCACTGGGCACATCGAGCTCCCAAGCCCCCGGAAAAACCGGCCTGCTCCGGTCTAAGCTCGATCACCACCTGGGAAAACACGAGAGGCCCCGGTTTAAACCGGGGCCTCTCGTGGGGCAAGGACTAGAAACGGTCGGGAAAGAAAATCTTGGTCTCCCGGGCCGCGGACTCCGGCGAATCGGAGCCGTGGACGACGTTCTCGCCGATCTCCAGCGCGTGGTCGCCGCGGATGGTGCCGGGCGCGGACTTCACGGGGTCGGTGAGCCCGGCCAGCGCGCGGAACGCCTCGACGGCCCGCGGGCCCTCCAGCACCATCGCGACGAGCGGGCCGCCGGTGATGAACTCCACCAGCTCGCCGAAGAACGGGCGCTCGGAGTGCTCGGCGTAGTGGGCCTTGGCCGTCTCGGCGTCGAGCGTGCGCAGGTCCATCGCCACGATCTTGAGGCCCTTGCGCTCGATGCGGCCGATGACGTCCCCGACGAGGCCGCGACGGACCCCGTCGGGCTTGATCAGGACAAGCGTACGCTCGGACACGGTCTTCTCTCCTATTGTCGTCGTGGGTGACGCTCACGTGGCGTCCGACCCGCCGGTTCTCGGGCACGCCCGGGAGCTCCAACGCAACGGCAGCTTACCGGTCCAGGTGCGCCACTCCGCTCACCCGGCGTGGTCAGCGCACGGTGTCCGGCTCCTGCGGTCCGGGGTCGTCCCCCTCGGGCGAGGGCGTCGGCAGGGGGATCACCACCTGACCGGCGGACGCGGCGGCGGCGCTCCGCCGCGCCAGGACCGACGAGAGCACGATCACCCCGACCACGACGAAGCCGCCGACCAGCGCCCACATGTGCAGCGCGTCGACGAACCCCTTCACGAGCGCGTTCCCCCCGTCCCGGCCGGCCAGCGCGGACCCGGCGGCCTCGCGCAGCCGGTTGACCTGGATGCCGGTGCCGAGCAGGAAGCCGGCGAGCACGGCGGGGAAGCACAGCGACAGGCCCAGCAGCGCGGAGCCGAGGCCCGCCAGCCGGAACGCGCCGACCAGCGCCACCGCCGCCCCGGCGGCCAGCAGGACGAACGGCACCACCAGCGGCGTGCCGGAGGGCGCGGGGACGAGAAGCCTGACGGCGCACATCCCGCCGACCACGGCGGCGAGACCGACAGCGGTCATCCGCGTGGCGGACGTCTCCGGCGCCCTCCCCGCCAGGACGGCCGCCGCGAGCGCGGCCAGCCCGGCCACCAGGAACGGCACCCACAGCCCCAGCAACCCGGGACCACCCAGCGGGCCGCCGAGCTCGATGTAGGTCATCTGCGCGGCGGTCGGCAGCACGACCAGCCCGACGGCCACGTTGACGAGCGCGAGGGTCCGGCCGCCCTGTCCCTCGATGGCGCCGAACGCCGCGAGGGCCAGCATCGCCACCGTCGCGAGCGCCGCAGCGGCGACCACCAGCAGGGGCGGCCAGTCGAAGGTGACGCCCACGCCCAGCGCCGCGATCGCCGCGGCGGGCACGACGGCCAGCGCGAGCCTGCCGCGTTCGGCGGAGGTGGGCCGCCGCAGGGGCAGCACCTGCCGCTCGCCCTCCGCCTCGGCCGCGCCGGCGCCGCCGGTGACCATCCACAGGACGAGGTACACCGCGGCGAGGGCCAGCGCGACCCCGGTGAGCAGCGGGTACGGCTGGAGGGTGACCCGCCAGGAGGACACGTCCCGGATCGCCCACAGCGCCAGTGCCTGCGCCGACAGCAGCGACACGGCGAGCGCCCCGGCCCAGATCGGCAGCAGCACCCGGTGACGGGGACGCTCGGCCACCGCGGCGAGCGTGGCCGGGACGAGCATGCCCGCGCCGATTCCGTGGAGCACGCGCAGCACGCCGACGAGCGTGACCGTCTCGGTGTATCCGCCCGCGGCGTCCGCGAGCGCGAGCAGGGTCAGCCCCGCGACGAGAATCGGCGCCGCGCGGAATCTGCGCACCGCCACCGCGGCGACGGGCACGGTCACCAGCATGGCGGGCAGCGCGAGACCGTGCGCGCGGATCATCTCGACCTGCGAGACCCCCGGCGGCAGGAGCGCCGCCACGATGGAGATCGTGTTCGGGATCGCGACGACCGCGAGGGGAAGGGCGACCACGGTGAGCAGCCCGATGACGACGTCGACCAGCATGGGGACGCGCACGGCACGGACCGGCACGGCGGCCCGTGCCTGCGGTACGGGAGGGACGGCCATGGAAGCCGACTTTAGCGCTTCGTCGTCCCTTCGACACGGCGAGCGACGAAGATGGCGGTTATCCACAGGGCAGCGAAGATCACCCCGAGGAAGAACATGGCCGGGACCAGAAATCCTGTGGCGATTGTCAGGATCTGCAGCACGCTGCCCGCGATGTAGGCGTACGACCGCTTCAGCTGGCCGGCGATCAGCACGCACAGGACGGCCAGGCCGAGCCCGACGGTCACCGCGACCGGCGGGGACACGTGGTTGATGGTGATCGCGACGGGAGTCACCAGCGCCACGACGATCGCCTGCATGCCGAGAACGCTCGCGCAGAGCCGCCGCATGCCGGGAGTCACCTCGAACATGCCGCCGCTCACCGCCCTCACCTGGCGGCCTTCAGCAGGACCCGGGCGTCGCCGGCCGTGACCACCGACCCGGTGATCAGGACCCCGGAGCCCAGTTCGTCCCCCTGGTCGGCCAGCCCGATGCCCGTGTCGATCGCGTCGTCCAGCCGGTCCTCGATGTGGACGCGGTCCGGGCCGAAGACGGCCTGCGCGCGGACCGCCAGGTCGTCGGGGCTCAGGGAGCGCGGGGAGGAGTTGCGGGTGACCACGATCTCCTCGGCCACCGGTTCGAGCAGGTCCAGGATCGTCTCCACGTCCTTGTCGGCCATCACCGCCACCACGGCCACGAGCCGGGTGAAGCCGAACGCCTCGGTCAGCGCCTCGACCGTCGCCTCCATGCCCGCGGGGTTGTGCGCCGCGTCGACCAGGACGGTGGGCCCGCGCCGGACGACCTCCAGCCTTCCCGGGCTGCTCACCTGGGCGAAACCCTGCCGTACGACCTCGTCGCCCAGCGGGTCGTCCCCGGCCGTCAGCGCTTCCACCGCGGCCAGGGCGCCGGCGGCGTTGCCGGCCTGGTGCGCGCCGTACAACGGCAGGAAGACGTCCTCGTACACACCCTTGAGGCCCCTGAGCTGGAGCATCTGGCCGCCCATCGCCAGTTCGCGGTGCAGTACCCCGAACTCCAGCCCTTCCCGGGCGACGACCGCGCCGACCTCGGCGGCCCTCCGCATCAGCACCTCGGCGGCGGGCAGCGCCTGCTGCGCCAGCACCGTGGTCGCCTTGGGCTTGATGATCCCCGCCTTCTCGCCGGCGATCGTGGCGATGTCGGGGCCGAGGTACTCGGTGTGGTCGAGCGCCACCGGGGTGATCACCGCGACGGTGCCGTCGGCGACGTTGGTGGCGTCGAAGGTCCCGCCCATGCCGGTCTCGACGACCGCGACGTCCACGGGGGCGTCGGCGAACGCGGCGAACGCCATCGCCGTCAGCACCTCGAAGAAGCTGAGCTTCCCCACCCTGGCGTCGATCATCTCCAGGTAGGGCGCGATGTCCTCGTACACCTCCGTGAACCGCTCCTCCGAGAGGGGCTCACCGTCGACGGAGATGCGCTCGCGCATCGACTGCAGGTGCGGGCTCGTGTAGCGGCCGACCCGGAGGTTGCGCTCGCGCAGCAGAGCCTCGGTCATGCGCGCGGTGCTCGTCTTGCCGTTGGTCCCCGCGATGTGAACGACCTTGTACGACTTCTGGGGATCGCCGAGGATCTCCATCAGCGCGGCGATCCGATCGAGAGAGGGATCGAAATCCCACTCCACCCCCCGCGCCATGATCGCTTGCTCGACGGCTCGATATTCCACGACCCTCAGCGTACGGGACGTCGTCATCGCCCTTCACGTCACACCCATCGCTCGTGCGGGGTTCCGGGCACAAAAAAAGGGGGGTCATCCCATACGGGATGACCCCCCTCAAAAAATTGTCCGGCGGCGTCCTACTCTCCCACACCGTCCCCGGTGCAGTACCATCGGCGCTGGTAGGCTTAACTTCCGGG
>NZ_JABBWW010000046.1:0-37237 GCF_014161385.1 Microbispora sp. H10670
CGAACCCGGAAGTTAAGCCTACCAGCGCCGATGGTACTGCACCGGGGACGGTGTGGGAGAGTAGGACGCCGCCGGACAATTTTTTGAGGGGGGTCATCCCGTATGGGATGACCCCCCTTTTTTTGTGTCGCCCGGGGAATGGAATGCCGCGATGACCGAGGAGATCCGCCGGTTGCTGGCCCGCCATCTGCCCGGGTACGAGGTCCGGAAGATCGACCGGCTGGGCGAGGGACAGGACAACGCCGCGTACGAGGTCAACGGCGAGTTGGTCGTGCGGCAGAGCAAGGCCGGCGACCCCGACGAACGCGGAGAGACGGTCGAGCGTGAAGCGGCGCTGCTCGCCGTCGTCGGAGAGGTGTCGACGATCCCGGTTCCGCGGCCGGTTCTCGTCGTCCCCGAGGCGGGGATGCTGGCGTATCCCAAGCTCCCGGGCCTGCCGCTGAACCGTCATCCCGTACCCGAGCCGCCCCGCCTGGCGGCGCCCCTGGGCGCCTTCCTCAGCGCACTGCACCTGCTGCCCGTCCCGCGCGTGGAGGACCTGGTGCCGCGCGACGCCTACCCACTGCGCGACCTCAGGGAGGAGGCGGAGGGAGACTACGAGGAGATCGCCGGCCGTCTCCCCGCGGCGGAGCGCCGGCTGGTCGAGGAGTTCCTCGCCGCCGAGGCGCCCGCGGACCCCGAGACGCTGACGTTCTGCCACAACGACCTGGGAAGCGAGCATGTGCTGGTGGACGTCGCGACGAGCGCGGTGACGGGGGTCATCGACTGGACGGACGCCGCCGTCGCCGACCCCGCGTACGACCTGGCGCTCGTCTACCGGGATCTCGGCCCCGCCGTCCTCGCCCGGACGCTGGAGCACTACCGGGGCGGGCTGGACGACGAGGGCCGTGAGCGAATGCTCTTCTACGCCCGGTGCGCGCTGCTGGAGGACGTCGCGTACGGCCTGCGCACGGGCATCAGGCCGTACGCGGAGGCCGGCCTCGCGAACCTCGGCCGCACCTTCTCCTGAGCGGGCGGGCCCTCAGCCGCTGACGAGCCGGTAGCCGACTCCGCGCACCGTCTGGATCATGGTGTCCTCGACGTCGCCGAGCCGGGCGCGTAGGCGCTTCACGTGTACGGCGATCGTGTTCGTCGACATGCCGTCGGTCGAGTGCCAGACGTTGCGCATGATCTGTTCGCGGGTGACGGTCCGGTCCGCGTTCCGCATCAGGTAGTGCAGCAGCTCGAACTCCCGCAGCGGCAGGTGGACGATGCTCCCGCCCACCTTCACCTGGTATGCAGTGACGTCGAGCTCGACCTCGCCGATCGTCAGCACGGTCCGGTGGTTGTCCTGGCGCCGGAAGGCGGCCTGGACGAGGGGGAGCAGCTCGGGCACCCGGTACGGCCGGGCCACGCAGGCCGTCGCCCCGGCCTCCAGGGCCCGCAACGCCTGCCCGGCATCGCTGCCCAGGTCGATGCCGAGCAGGACGGGCATGGTTCGCGCGAGCCGTACGGCCCGGACGAAGTCCACGGGCCCGACGATGGGGAGGGAGGCGCAGATCAGCACGGCGTCCGGCCGGAGCGCCCCGGCCTGCAGCAGTGCCTGGGCGCCGTCCGGCACGCCGGTAACGTCGACGCCCTCGGCCTGCATGGCGGCCGAGAGCTGCCGCACCAGTCCCGCGTCCGGATCGGCCACCAGGAGCATGGGCGCCGTCCGAGTGTCCCCCTCCACTGCGGGTGCCGTCACCCGGTCCCTCCAAAGCTCGTCGGCAGGAAGCGCGCGTCAGCCGAAGCGGCCGGTGATGTAGTCCTCGGTCGCCTTCTCGGCCGGATTGGTGAAGATCTTCGAGGTCTCGTCCATCTCGACGAGCTTGCCGGGCTGTCCCTGGGCGGCGAGGTTGAAGAACGCCGTCCTGTCGCTGACCCGGGCCGCCTGCTGCATGTTGTGGGTCACGATCACGATCGTGTAGTCCTGCTTGAGCTTGGAGATCAGGTCCTCGATCGCGAGTGTCGAGATGGGGTCGAGGGCCGAGCACGGCTCGTCCATGAGCAGCACCTGCGGCCGTACGGCGATCGCGCGGGCGATGCACAGGCGCTGCTGCTGGCCGCCGGACAGGCCGGCGCCGGGCCGGGCGAGCCGGTCCTTGACCTCGTTCCACAGGTTGGCGCCCTTGAGGGACTCCTCGACGATCCCGTCCAGCTGGGAGCGGGACACCCGGCCGTTCAGCCGCAGCCCCGCCGCCACGTTGTCGTAGATCGACATCGTGGGGAAGGGGTTCGGCCGCTGGAACACCATGCCGATGGTCCGGCGGACCGACACCGGGTCGATCTCCGGGCCGTACAGGTCCTGGTCCTCCAGGCGGACCTTGCCCTCGACCCGGGCTCCGGGGATGACCTCGTGCATGCGGTTGAGCGTGCGCAGGAAGGTCGACTTGCCGCAGCCGGAAGGGCCGATGAACGCGGTCACCGAACGCGGCTCGATGGTCATCGAGATGCCCTCGATGGCCTTGTGCGAGCCGTAGTAGGCGTCGAGACCGGCGACTTCGATCTGCTTGGCCATTCCTTACCTCCTCCTCGCGGGCGAACGCCACCAGGTGATGAGGCGCGCGACCAGGTTGAGCAGCATGACGATCAGGATCAGGGTCAGCGCCCCGGTCCAGGCGCGGGCGACGGCGACGTCGGTCGGCAGGATCGTCTGGTTGAAGACGTACAACGGCAGACCCATCTGGGGGCCGTTGAACGGGTCGTTGTTGATGGAGTCGGTGACGAAGACGGTGAGGAGCAGCGGGGCCGTCTCACCGGCGACCCGGGCGACGGCCAGCATGACGCCGGTCACGATGCCGGGGAGCGCCGTGGGCAGCACCACCTTGACGATCGTGCGCCACTTGGGCACGCCCAGCGCGTACGACGCCTCGCGCAGTTCGCGCGGGACGAGGCGGAGCATCTCCTCGGTGGCCCGGACCACCACCGGCATCATCAGGATCGACAGCGCGAGCGCGCCGGCGAAGCCCGAGAACGGCATGCCGAGCACCAGGATCCAGAAGGCCAGGACGAACAGGCCGGAAACCACGGAAGGGACGCCGGTCATGACGTCCACGAAGAAGCTGATGGTTCTCGACAGCCGGCCGCCCTCGCCGTACTCGACCAGGTAGACCGCGGTGAGCAGGCCGATCGGGACCGCGATGAGCGAGGCGAGCAGCACCTGTTCGAGCGTGCCGATGATCGCGTGGTAGGCGCCGCCGCCGGCGTCCCTCGCCCCGATGTTGCGCATCGAGTGGGTGAAGAACTCCATGTCGAACCGGCCGATGCCGTTCTTGACGACGAGCCACAGCACCGACACGAGCGGGATGACCGCGAGCGCGAACGCCAGATAGACGAGCACCTGGACCAGGCGGTCCTTCGCTCGCCGCGTCGCGGAGATGGGCTGGATTCCGGTCTGTACGGTCACGCTGCGGCCCTCGCGTACTCCTTGCGGCGGGCGATGATGAAGCGGGCGGCCATGTTCACCAGCAGGGTGATGAGGAACAGGACGAGACCCGAGGCGATCAGCGCGCCGCGGCCCACCTCGGTCGCCTCGCCGAAGCCGTTGGCGATGTTGGCGGCGATGCTGTTGCCGTACGGGCCGAGGATCTGGAACGAGATCTTGAAGGTCGCCGGGAAGATGAGCGCGACGGCGATGGTCTCGCCCATGGCCCGGCCGAGGCCGAGCATCGCGGCGCTGATCACGCCGGGCCGGCCGAACGGCAGGACCGCCGTCCGGATCATCTCCCAGCGCGTCGCGCCGAGCGCCAGCGCCGCCTCCTCCTGCATCTTGGGGGCCTGCAGGAAGACCTCGCGGGAGATCGCGGCGATGATCGGCAGGATCATGATGGCGAGCACGAGCGAGGCGGTGAGCATGCTCTTGCCCACGATCGACTCTCCGCTGAACAGCGGGATCCAGCCGAGGTAGTCGTTCAGGAACTTCGACGGCCCGAGCATGAACGGGACGAGGAAGGCGACGCCCCACAGCCCGTACACCACGCTCGGCACCGCCGCGAGGAGGTCCACGACGTAGCCCAGCGCCGAGGCGAGCCGCCGGGGCGCGTAGTGGGAGATGAACAGCGCGACGCCCACGGCCACCGGAGTGGCGATCAGCAGCGCCAGCAGCGAGCTCAGCACGGTGCCGAACGCCAGCGCACCGATGCCGAAGATCGGCTTGGTCGCGTTCGGCTGCCAGGTCAGCTCGGTCAGGAAGTGGGAGGTGTTCGCCTGGAGGGCGGGAATGGCCTTGACGACCAGGAACAACCCGATCGCGGCCATGATCGCCAGCAGGACGACCCCGGCGCCGGTCGAGGCGAAGCGGAACGGGCCGTCGCCGCGGCTGCGCCGGAAGGCGGACCGGCGCACGGCCGGTCCGCTCTCCGTGGTTCTGGTTGGTGTGGCCATGTGGTTAGGAGATGGCCTCGACGGCGGTGCGGACCTTGGTCAGCAGGCTCGACGGCAGCGGCGCGTAGCCGAGGCTGGTCAGCGCCTGCTGGCCCTCGTCGCTGGAGGTGTAGCCCAGGAACGACTTGACCAGCTTCGCGTCGTCGGCCGACAGGCCCTTCTCGCAGGTGATCTCGTAGGTCACCAGGACGATCGGGTAGGCGCCCGCGGCCTTGGTGGCGTAGTCGATCTTCAGCTTGAGGTCGTTGCCGGTGCCCTCGACCTGGGCGGCCTCGACGGTCTTGGCCGCGTTCTCCGGGGTGAGCTCGACGAACTCGCCCGAGCCGTTGGCCACCTTGGCCTTCTGCAGCTGCGAGTTCTCCGCGAAGGACAGCTCGACGTAGCTGATCGCGCCCTCGGTGCTCTTGATGCTGGAGGCGATGCCGTCGGAGCCCTTCGCGCCCTGGCCCTGCGCCTCGGCCGGCCACGCCTTCGCCGGCTCGTACGGCCACTCGGCGGTGGCCTTGAGGAACTTCGTGAAGTTGTCGCTGGTGCCGGACTCGTCCGAGCGGTGGAACGCCTGGATGGCGGTCGAGGGCAGCTTCGCGTCGGGGTTGTCGGCCTTGATGGCCGGGTCGTCCCACTTGGTGATCTTGCTGTTGAAGATGCCGCCGATGGTCTTCGGCGAGAGCTGCAGGCCGTCCACGCCCGGCAGGTTGTAGACGACGGCCACCGGGCCGGTCACCATCGGCAGGTTGATCGCCTTGCCGGTCTTGCAGCGGGCGTCGGCCTGGGCGGGCTCGCCCTTGTCCTCCTTCAGCGCGGAGTCGGAGCCGGCGAAGGCCACCGTCCCCTGGATGAACGCCTGGACACCGGCGCCCGAGCCGCTCGGGTTGTAGTTGACGCTGACGCCGGGGTTCGACGACTGGAAGTTCTTCTTCCACTCCGCGATGGCGTTCGCCTGGGCCGAGGAACCGGCGGCGTTGATGGTGCCCTTCAGACTGTCGTCGCCCTGAGCGGGAGCGGCGGCGCCGGCGGTCGCCCCCGCGCCGCCGGAGTTGTCATCGGTCCCGCATGCGGCGAGCGAGAGCACGCCGGCGAGGGTGGCGGCTGCGAGCCGGCCTGCATACTTCACGGTTGTTCCTCCCCTTGTCTTCTCAACACCAGGGACGGTAGGGAGCCGAGGTGACTTAAAACCTTGGTAAAGGTGAACGCGTAGTGAACGCCCCTGGTCGCTCTTGTGCGGCTTCCAGGAGATAACGGGCAGGTCACGGGTGTTATGGGAGAGACTTGAGTTCATGAAGCGTGTATGTCTGGTCTGCATGGGCAACATCTGCCGCTCCCCGATGGCCGAGGTGGTGCTGCGCCGTACGCTCGCCGAACGCGGGCTCGGCGACGTCGAGGTGGACAGCGCCGGCACCGGCGGCTGGCACGCCGGGGAGCCGATGGACGAGCGGGCGCTGGCCACGCTGGCCGACCACGGGTACGACGGCTCGGCGCACCGGGCCCGTCAGTTCGACCCCGCGTGGTTCGCCGAGCGCGACCTGATCCTCGTGATGGACCGCGACAACCTCCGCGCCGTACGGCGGCTCGCGCCGCCGGGCGCCGACGTGCGGCTGCTGCGCTCGTTCGACCCGGCGGCCCCCGATGGCGCCGAGGTGCCCGACCCGTACTACGGGGGACGGCAGGGGTTCACCGACGTGCTGCGCATGGTCGAGGCCGCCTGCGAGGGGGTGGCGAAGCACCTTGAGGATCACTAGGGATCTGGACGACGGCCACGCGTGGACCCTGCACGAGGGCCTTCTCGACGACGGTCGCCGCGTGTTCGTCAAGCGGGGCGCCGGTGACGTGGCCGGGGTGCTGGACAGCGAGGCGGCCGGCCTGCGGTGGCTCGCCGAGCCGCGGGCCGTGGCCGTGCCCGAGGTGATCGCCGCCGGCGGCGGGACGCTGGTGCTGGAGTGGATCGACACCGGGCCGGCGACCGCGGCGGCGGCCGAGCGGTTCGGGCGGGACCTCGCCGCCCTGCACGCGGCCGGGGCCGACGCCTTCGGCGCGCCCTGGCCCGGTCACATCGCCGAGTTGCCGATGGACAACGACCCCGCGCCGGACTGGCCGTCGTTCTACGTCTCCCGCCGGGTGCTCCCGTTCGTACGGCTGGCGCGCGACCGGAGGGCCCTCTCGGCGGCCGACGTGGCCCTGGTCGAGGAGGCGTGCGACCGGGTGGCGGAGGTGGCCGGGCCACCCGAGGCGCCCAGCCGGATCCACGGCGACCTGTGGAGCGGGAACCTGCTGTGGTCCCACGGCGGCGGAGCCGTGCTGGTGGACCCGGCCGCGCACGGCGGCCACCGCGAGACGGACCTGGCGATGCTCGCGTTGTTCGGCGCGCCGCGCCTCGACACGATCCTCGGCGCCTACCGTGAGGCGGCGCCGCTCGCCGCCGGGTGGCGCGAGCGGGTGCCGCTGCACCAGCTTCACCCGCTGGCCGTGCACGTCTGCCTGTTCGGCGAGGCGTACCGCGGCAGCCTGCTCACCGCCGCCGGCGACGTGCTCGCCCTGTGACGGAGCACAGTGACGGAAGCACGGTCACCGGAGCACGGTCACCGGAGCACAGTGCCGTGAGCACGGAGAGGTGAGCTTGGCCGGTTGAGCCCGGCGGTGTGAGCCTGGCCATGTGATTACGGACGGTTGAGCACGGCCGGTTGCGGCCGGTTGAGCCCGGCGATTTGAGTACGGCCCTACTCATGCGGCGCCCGGCTCCCCGCGCGCACGCTCGTCTGCGGACGAACGTTGACGAACGGCGGGAGCCTTGCTGTGACGACCGACATCGGAGGGGTGTCCTTCGCGTTCAACGCCGGCGACGGTGATCTCGACCTGGCCGGACTGCTGCCCGGGCTGCCCGGGCTCGACCAGATCCGCGGCGCGCGGATCGGGGACCTCTTCCAGGCTCCGGACAGGTTCGCCGGTGCCGACCGGATGGGCGTCGGCGTCTCCCTCGGCGAGCTCGACCAGGTCGGCACGGACCTCGGCCACCTGGATCTGGGCCGCTTGGGCCTGGGCCGCCTCGGCGTGGGCACCGACGAGCTGGGCACCGACGAGCCGGACACTGACGAGCTGGGCCTTCACCCCGGCGTCGACGGGCGGGAGCCGCCCGACAGGCCGGGCCTCGCCACCGACCCACCCATCTTCGTGGACCCGGATCGGCTGCCGTTCGTCTGGCGGGATCCGATCATCATCGACCGGTCCCTGCTGGGCGAGGACTCGCCCGACCCCTGGACGTGGGTGCCCACGCCGCCGCGGAACTCCGTGCACAGGGGCGACCTGGACGTACCCGTCGCGCCGAGCGCGTCGCCCACGGACGGCGACCTGTTCGAGAGCCCCGACGGAGGCACCCGCTACGCGCTGCCGCGATACTCCCTGGCCTTCGAGACGACCGGTGATCCCCGCATCTCGATCGTCGAGCGGGACGGAACGGCGATCCTCGTCATGGCGTTCGCCGAGACGCCCTCCCCGGCGGCGGCACCGGGCGTCGCGAAGCTGCCCCACCTCGTGACCGTGTCGCTGAAGTACCGCGTTCCGGTCATCACCGGCGGGACGGTGGTGCTCGACCTGCCGTTCCCCAGCGTGCGGATCGACGGGACCACCGTCGTCGCCGAGATGCCGCTGACCACGCCGGGGCTGCGGCAGCAGTTGCTCGCGGCCCTCTCCTCGCTGGAGGCGGGCGTCTCGCTCGTCGCCGGCCGCGCGGTGACGGTGGGCGTCCCGACGGGGGAGACGATGGAGGACGGCCGTCCCGGCTACCGCAAGGAGCGGCTGCTGCTGGAATGGACCGCTCCACCGGCCCCACTGGTGATCTCGGAGGCCCACAGGAACCGGCTTGGCGGGGTGGCCGGCGGGATCCAGCCGATGGGGCGCACGCGGATCCCCTTCGACGGTCGCAGCCACTCCTACTGGCAGGATCCCGCGCGGCCGGAGCGCTTCTACTTCCTGCCCGACCGGTTCCTGCTGGCGCGGCTGCCCGGCACCGGACGCCCGCCCGCTCTGAAGGTGCGGGCGACGAGCGCCGCCTCGGTGGACGACGTCCGGGTGACCTTGGAGTTCTACGCCCAGCCGGTCCTGGTGCGGGAGCGCCTCGAGGCGGCCCGCCCGGTCCTGCAGGAGGAGGCCAAGGCGAGAGGGGTCGACGCGCCCGTGCGCCTGGAGGTTCTCCCGGACCCGCAGCCCTCCCTCCGGCTGGCACTGCCGCGGGGAGGCGCCCCCTCGACCGGCCTCGTCGAGCGGCCGGAGGCCGAGATCGACCTCGAACTGGGCGTGACCCACGCGGAGACCCTCGCGCTGGAGGACTTCCGCCTGGTGTACGACGCGCTCTTCGGCGCCTCGCTGAGCCTGCTGCGAGGGGAGGTGCGGGTCGGCGCCGGCGGCGCGCCCGAGGACGTGCCGCTGGAGCTGCGCTTCGACCGCACGGCGGGCGACGTGCTCACCCTGACCGTCACGGCCGCGTCGGCGGCCCACATCGAGGCCCGTCTGACGAACGCGATCGAGAGCCGGGTCCGCCCGGGGAACCCGGCCGCCCTGGCCGTCTGCGCCGGCCGTCAGATCCCCTTGAGGATCGAAGGGCTCGCGGACGATCTCGTCCTGTCCCCGGGCGAAGGGCTGGACGTCCGGCTGGTCCCGCGTACCCCGCTGCCGGAGACCGGCGCGCAGGGCGTCGTGCTCGACCAGAGCGAGGTCGTCGTCGATCCGGACCGGGAGGCGATCTGGGCGCTGGTGTTCGACCGCACCGCCCAGCCGCAGCTCGTCCGCGAGGTCTCCGTCGAGGCCGTCCCCGCGCTCTTCGCCGGCCCTCGGGGAGCCGGCCCTCAGGGAGACCGCGTCGCCGCGTTCGTCGTGACGGTCG
This sequence comes from Microbispora sp. H10670, assembly GCF_014161385.1. Taxonomy (NCBI): domain Bacteria; kingdom Bacillati; phylum Actinomycetota; class Actinomycetes; order Streptosporangiales; family Streptosporangiaceae; genus Microbispora; species Microbispora sp. H10670. Next base: position 9,278 of record NZ_JABBWW010000046.1, read on the forward strand.
AGAGGGGCGGCACCGTGCGTCTCACCGAGGACGTGCCCACCGGCGTCACGACCGTGCGCGTTCCGGTGCGGCCGCTGCTCACCGGGGCCCCGCCGCCTCCGCTGCGCTACCGCACCGAGACGTGGTGGCAGTCCGGCGGGATCGGCGTGAGCGACTGGCGGGAGACCGAGGCCACGATCCTGCTGCCGGTGCGCACGGCCCCCAGCCCGTCACCACAGGGAGGTGGCGGGCGATGACGATCCTGCGCGGGCTGCCCGACCTCGGGGCGCCGCTGGCCTCCCTGCCCGGCACGGTCTTCCGCGGCTACGAGGACCCCGGCCTGGCGATCGCCCTGCCGGACCGGCTCGACCTCGAACGCGCGGCGGACGGCACGCCCGTCCTGCTCGTGACCCTGGTCAGAGGCGAGCAGGAGCCGTACGGCCGGATCGAGGCGGGCTTCGCGATCGGCTCGCCGCTGAGCGAGATCGGGGAGGCCGCGGCACGCCAGGCCGAGAAGCAGGGGGAGCTGCTGCGGGTGGCGGCCGCGGACCTGCGGGGAGGCGTGCTGGAGGTCACGGCCCGCCTGGGGCCGGTGGCGGAGGAGGTGCTGACGCCGCCGGTGGAGCTCGCGCCCGGCCTGCTGACCCGCGCCCGGGTTTCCGTGGCGCTCGCCCCGCGCGCCGCCGTGGCCGCCGCCCGGCTGGTCGAGGACGCCACGCTGCCGGTGACCGCGACGCTGCGGCTCACGCTGCGGGCGGTGGCGCCGCGGCTACCCCTGGCCACCACGGTCGACCCCCACGAGGTCGCGGTACGGCTGGCCGCGCGCTTCGGCGCGCAGGCCGCGCTGACCGTGGAGGATCTCGCGGGCGGCCTCGACGAACTGCTGGCAGGCTCGCTGGTGCCGTCGGCCCCCGGCCCGGGGGACGAGGCCGGCGGACCGGTGACGGACGAGGCCCGGGGGCGGGCGCTCGCGCTGCGCCTGAAGGAGATCCTGGCCCGCCCGGAGGTCCCGGCACAGGTCCCGGCACAGGTCCCGGCACAGGGCCGCTACCTGCTCCGCCACCCCGACGAGGTGCTGCCGGGCCAGGAGCGGGTGGACCTGGCCGTGCCCGCCGCCGTGCTCGTCGACCGGGTGGTCACCCTCGATCCGTTCGCCGCGGCCCGGGCCGTGTCCGGCGGCGCGCTGGACCGGCACGTGCGCCGGGTGACGACGCCGCCGCTGCCCGCGGGTCACGTCGTCGTCGAGTTCGCCGCCAACCTGCCCGAGCCGGTGGCCGGGCTGCTCGCGCTCCTCGCCGACCTGCGGATCCCGCCCGCCCCGCCGCTGCGTCCGCAGCCCGTCACGGCCGGGGCCGCGCTCGACGGGCCCGGCCGTACGGGGACCGCGGGCGTCGTGCTCGCGGCCGGGGAGGAGCCGAGCGGGGAGGCGCGGCTGCGGGCGCTGCTCGACCTGCCCGGCGGACCGGCGGAGGTCGCGGGTCCGTGGCGGCCCGCCTCGGACCGGCACGTGCTGCTCGGGCCGGCGGATTTCCCGATGCCGCTCACGGTCGTGCGGGCCCCGGCCGAACTGACCCGCCTCGCCACGGCGGAGGTGGTGACGGCGGACGGGCGGGTGGCGGCCCGCCTGGATGACGCCACCCCGATGACCGCCGTCCCGCTCCGGCCGGAGGACCTGCCCGCCCGCGTGGTGATCCGGCCGACCGGGCCCGGGCGGGTGATCGAGCTCCCGCTCGGCGGGCGGGACCGCCTCGACCTCGATCTCGTGACCCTGCCCGGATACGGCGCGCAGCGGGCCACGATCGCCTGCCGCAAGCCCCCCGTGCGGGTCGAGTGGCGGGCGGAGGGCGCGGACGACCCGCCCCGGTCCGTGCGGCTCGACCGGGACCGGCCGGCGGCCGAGATCCGATGGATCGCCACCTCCCCCTTCCAGCCGGGTCTGGTGTGGCGGGTGGCCGACGGCGACCAGGCCGGTCCCTGGTCCGCACCCGTGGCTCCCGCGGAGCGGCTCGCGATCGTCGTGGACGAGGCGAAGCCGATCGTGGTGAACGGCGTCGAGATACGGCCGGACGACGCCGAGCCGGGCGTGTGGACCTACCTGCCGCCGGGGCCGTTCCTCGAACTCGGCCAGGACGGCCGTCCGGCGATCGGCCTCATCGAGGCGGGCGCGACCGCCTTCCTGCAGGTCACCAGCCGGCTCGACCTGCCCGAGGCGGCGCGGGCCGCGCTGCTGGGCGAGTTGCGCCGCAGGGCGTCCGGCGAGCCGGAGAGGGTTCGTCCCGCGCTCGTCGCCGTACGGCGGGTCGCCCTGGAGGCGAGGCCGCCGGACGGCGCGTGGGCGCCCGTCGCCGAGGGGACCAGTTCGGGCCTGCCGCCGTGGACCACGGCGCTGGCGGCGACGCTCGACCCCGGGCAGGCCGCCGCCGTGAAGGCCGCCCTGTCGGGGACCAGGGGCCGCCTGCGCCTGGTCGGGGAACTGGACGCCCCCACCGGCCCGGAGATCCGCGTCCGCGACGTCGCCGACCTGCTCGAACCCACTCGGTGATCGAATCATCAGCCAGCGAAACCCAGGAGGGGATTCCATGCTTCTGCTCTACGGCGCCGTCGACCTGCCCGAGGCGACCGCCTATCTCGACGACGAGAGCGAACTGCGGTTCCACGTGCTGCCCAAGGTGCCCATGCTGCGGCGCGACGGGGGCCTTCCGGTCTTCAAGTTCGTCAAGTATCGGACGCTCAGGCCGCTGCCGAACGGAGACGTGGGGGCCGCGCTGGCCTTCATGGACATCGAGCTCGGACTCGACGCGCAGCAGGAGCAGTCGGTGCGCGGCCGGCTGGCCCAGACGGTCTCCGCCCGGCGGGGGCCCGGCGCCCAGCCGGTCGACCCGGCCACGATCGTCCTGGTCAAGCCGCAGGTCCTCACCGCCACCGTCACGGTGGACGTGCTCGGCGGCAGCGGCAACCTGGTCCAGAAGGTCAACCACGCGGGCACGCCGTCGATGTACGGGAACAACGTCGTCGCGGTCTCCGCGGAGCTCAACCAGTTCGGCGCGCCCGTCTTCGAGGCCGTGATGAGCAGCAAGGGGGCCGGCGGCGTCCAGGTCGTGTACGACCTGACGTTCGCCGCCCGGCTGCCGCCGGTGCGCGCCGTCGGCACCTGGACGGCGACAAAGTTCTACAGCTTCGTCCAGGAGGTCGACTTCGAGGAGAACTTCTGGTCGGAGGACGACTTCAGCGAGCGGGTCAGCGAGATCTTCCGCAACTCGGAGTCCCGGACGATCGAGATCGACTCCGGGGCGCTGCCCGGCGACGACCCCGCGACCGCGAAGGTGCTGGACACGATGCGCAGCGCGGTCACCCAGCAGTTGGACGAGGCGGTCAAGCGGAACCTGCTGGAGGCCGTCCCGCCGGAGAACCGGGACTTCTCGAAGATCCGCGACGACGACTTCGAGAACATCCGGCGCAGCGTCATGGTGGACAAGCGGTCGGACGTCCGCATCGAGTTCAGGGAGAACCAGGTCGCCTCGGTCGGGGTCCATCCGCAGGCGAACATGCCGTCGCTGGTCGGCCAGGGATTCGCCTGGGACGACTTCGCCATGGAGGTCGACCTCGACGACCCGTTCTTCCGGCAGCTCAACCTGGTCGTCCAGGTGAACGCCGATTTCGCCGACCTGCCCATCTTCAGCGTCGACGTGAAGATCGACTATCCGCCGCACACCGCGACGCACGGCGTCCAGACCTTCGGCTTCCGCAAGGCGGACGACATCGGGAAGTTCACGGCCTTCACCGAGGGCGGGCCGACCAAGTTCAAGTACCAGTACGTCGTCAACTACAAGGGGGAGAGCCGGGTCTTCACCTCCCAGTGGAAGGAGGACGACACCACCGACCTGAAGATCAACGTGGACGAGCTGGGCCTGTGGCTGGTCGACGTCGAGATCGGCGACATGAACTTCGAGCAGGTGAGCAGGGCCGTGCTCACGCTGGAGCACCCCGAGATCGCGCCCGGCGTCCCGGCGGTGCAGCGCTTCCAGATCGACCAGAACACCAAGAAGGCCACCGTGCGGGAGCTGCTGCTGGAGCCGGTCCAGCCGTACGGCGGCTCGATCAAGTACTTCATGAAGGACGGGCGCGAGTACGTCAAGGAGCTGACCGGCCTCAAGGGCCGGCGGTTCTACGTGGACGACCCGTTCTCGGCGACCCGGACGGTGCAGCTGCGCACCCGGGGGGACTTCGAGCGGCGGATCGACAGCATCTTCGTCGACCTCACCTACGCCGACGCACGCAACGACTACCGCCAGACCTCCTCGATGGCCCTGGACAAGGACAACCGGTCCGGCGACTGGTCGTTCCCGGTGATCGACGAGGGGCAGGGCGAGGTCACCTACCGCGCCATCACCACCTACCGCGACGGCACGTCCTCCGACAGCGGCGAGCTCGCCGTCACCGGACGCACCCTGCTGCTCGGCGAGGAGTCCGTCACGCTGACGGTCGCGGTGGTGCCCGACCTCATCGACTGGACCCTGGTGAAGCTGGCCACCGTCGAGATCCACTACGCCGACCCCGCCCACGGCATCGACGAGAGCGAGACCTTCACCTTCCGCAAGCCGGGCGCGGAGCAGAAGTTCGAGCTGGCGATCCAGGACCGCACGCACAAGAGCTACACGTGGAAGGCCAGGTTCTTCATGGCCGACGGAAGCCGCAAGGAGGCCGCGTCGCCCGGACCGGTGACCGACGAGACGCTCGTCGTCGAGCTTCCGGCGTAGGCGGGAGGGCCACTCATGCTGATCGAGGCACCGCCGTACTATCTGATCGACGGCGTGTCGATCATGCGGGACCACGCGGACCCGCTGCAGTTCTACTACCTGCCGCTCGCTCCCCGGTTCCCGGCCCGGACCGAGGACGGCGTGGAGGTCCCCGCGTTCCTCCTGCTCAAGATCCGATCGCAGTCGCTCAACGGCGGCTTCGCCGAGTTCGACGTCGATCTCGGCATGCCGCCGGGCGAGATGGAGACCGTACGGCGGGAGCTCCAGCGGCTGGCCGGTCTGGCCGAGCCGCCCAGGCTCGCCCCGGTGCCCGTCGTCGACGGCTCCGTGCAGCTCATGATCTTCGGGGCCACGGACGGGGACACGGGGAGCACGGGGTTCGTCCGGGCCGTCCGGCACGCCGCCAAGCCCGCGCTGTTCGGCGACAACCGCGCCGCGTTCTCCGTCGAGCTCGACGAGCGCGGGGTCACGGTCCTCGACCAGGCGATGGCGGGGGATCTGGCGCCCATCGGCGTCGTCTACTCCCTCGACTACCTGGCGCTGCGCCCCGCGTACCACGTGCGCCTGTCGATCGACTGGGACCGCACGCAGGACATCCTGGACGAGACGTTCGGCCACGAGGGCCAGTTCACCGACATCCAGATCCAGGACGTCGTGGAGCGCCTGGAGGACGAGCGGGCCGTCACGTACGAGGTGGACACGACCGTCCCCGAGGACGACGACACCGGAGGCGTCCTCGACCGCAGGAACGCCGCGGCCGCCCGGGTCCGCGACATGATCACCGACGCCTTCTTCGAGAGCTCGCTGGACCCCCTGCGGCGGCCGCCCGACGGCTGGGACAAGGCGCGCGAGGTGATCAAGTCGTTCGCCCCGGAACGCACCACACCGATCGGCGTCTTCACGTACAAGAAGCTCCACTACACGCGGATCGACGCCAAGCGGCTCGACGTGAACTTCTCGGAACGGACGACGGCGCGGCGCACGATCTATCCGCAGGGGCACCTCGACGGCCTGTTCCGCGTGTTCGGGGCGGGGCTCGACCGCGACCGGCTGGTACGGAGGATCGACGCCGACGACCCCTGGTTCAAGAGACGGAAGGTCCAGGTCGTCTCCCACGCCGACTTCGCCCACGACCCGGTCCGCTCCATCACCGCGACCCTGACCTACCAGGGGCAGCCCAGAACCGTACGGCTGGACGCCGGCACGCCGTCCGCCGTGGTGGAGTGGCCGTCCGTCGTCGCCGACGGGCAGATGATCCAGCCGGTGGACCTCACGTTCGCGGTCGACCTGGAGCCGGCCGAGGCGGGGGAGCGGCCGGCCAGGCTCGTCTCGGAGGCGGCCACCCAGGTGCTGGGCGAGATCCAGGGGATCGAGCCGCGCGACCTGTTCTCCCTGGAGACCATCCCGGTCCTCACCCTGCCGAGCTTCCCGTTCGACCGCTATCCCCGGATCGACGTGCAGCTCCGGTACGACGATCCGGCGCACGGGATCAGGCAGGACGACGTGGTGCACCTCACGTCGGACGAGCCGCAGACGGAGTGGCTCCGGTTCCTCGTCGGCCCGCCCGCCGGGCCGGTCATGGCGCGGCTCACCTACCGCGCGGCCGACAACCGCGACCACGTCACGCCGTTCGCGCCGCTCGCCGGGCCGCAGCTCGACGTGCCGGATCCCTTCCCCCACCGGCTGAAGGTGACCATCGTTCCCGTGCTGGACTTCGCCGTGGTGGACCGGGCCTGGGTCGACCTCGTCTACGACGATCCGGCGAACGGGATCCGCGCCGAGGACTCGATCGAGATCGTCTCGGGCCGGTCGCCGCGGACCTTCGTCGCCGAGCGGACCGATCCCGGCGCCGGTCACACCCGCTACCGCGTCACCGTGCTCATGAAGGACACCACGCTCATCGAGGGGCCGTGGTCGACCACGGTGGGCACGAGGATCTTCGTCCGGGCCGACGTGCGCGGCCATCGGGCGGTGACGCTGCGGGCCCCGGCGGACTTCGCGACCCAGGGCCTCAAACGGATCCACGTCGAGGCCCGCGCGAAGGACGAGCCGGCCGGGCTCTCCTTCGAGGACGCCGTCGACCTCTCCGCTCCGGACGCGACCGCCGTGTTCGAGTTCGACTTCGCCACCGCCGACGCGTACGAACTCAAGATCCGCCGGTTCTTCCGCAACGGGCTCAGCCCGGAGCAGGACTGGAGGCGCTTCGACCAGGACGACGTCACGATCCCGGCCAGGCCCTGAGCGAGAGAAGGGACGGACCATTGCTTCAGCTCGGCTCCGACACGTTCGAGGTCGACGGCGTGACGGTGTTCCGCGACCACGCCGACCCGGCCCAGTTCTGGTACCTCGCGACCCAGGTCGCCCTCGGCCGGCGGCCGGACGGGCGGCCGGCGTTCAGCTTCATCAAGTTCCGCCAGGAGGTCGCGGACGCGGGGATCGAGGGCGGCGGTTTCCTGATGTTCGAGGCCGTCGTCCAGTTGCCCCAGCGGACCCGGGACACCATCATGGGGCGGCTCGCCGGGCTCGTCCCGGACGGCGGAGCGAGGCTGGCCCCGGCCCCCGTCGAGCGGGGCACCGTACGCGTCGTGGCGCTCAACCTGGAGGGGCCGGGCGGCACCACGGCCGCCGAGGCGCCTCCGGGCGGCTTCACCGCCGTCACCAAGATCCTGGGCGCGACCACCCCGTCCCTCACGGGTGAGGAGACCGCGGCGTTCTCCCTCGTGCTCGACCGGGAGGGCGCGATCATCCTGGAACAGGCCTTCGCCCACGGCCTCACCCCGATCGGGGTCGTGTACGAGCTGGAGTACTCGGGTCTGACCCCGGACCTCAAGGTCGAGATCACCGCCGATCTGGAACGCGTCTACACCCACTTCTCGGCGAGCCTGGAAGCGCAGGTCTACTGGGTCCGGGCGGGCATCGACGCCGGATTCGAGAAGCTGGTCCAGGACGGGGCGATCCAGATAAAGGTCATCGACTTCGACGGAACGGCGGACCGCGAGGCCAAGGAGAAGTGGGCCCTCGACTTCTTCAAGAACGACCTGCTTGCCAAGTGGTTCGAACCGTCGCTCGACCTGGGGCGGCTGCAGGGCGCGGACCAGCCCGAGGGACTCGACGCCGTGCTGGAACGCCTCAGGAAGCTGGGCCGGTCCACGCCGTCACCCGCCGGCGCCGCGGGCTCGCCCGGTACGAGCCCCGGCGCGGGCGCCGGTACCACGGGACCGGCGGCCACGGCGGCCACGGCGGCCGGGGCCGGGACCGGGGCGCTGCCGGCCGCCACCTTGACCGTCATCCGGTCGGCCCCCTCGCCCCTTCCCGCCGGGTACGGAGTGGCGCTCGTGCCGGGCTCCCACGAGCAGACGGAGACCCTGCGCGTCGAGGGGCCTCCCGGCGCGACCGTCACCGTCGGCGGCCAGGCCCGCGTCCTCGACGGCGCGGGGACGGTCAGCGTCGACGTTCCCGCCGGCACGACCCTCCCGGTGACCGTGGACTGGCCCGCCTCCCCGCCCGCCGACGAGACGTTCACGCTGGGGTTCACCTTCGACCAGCCCCGGGAACAGGGCTTCTCCGCCGCCCCGGGCAACCCGGTCTACACCTCCTACCTGCTCGACGCCCCGACGCCCCCGGACGCCCGCTTCTCGCAGAGCACGGCCCCCGGTCGTACGGCTCCGCCCTCCGGCGCGGCCGCCCTGCGCGACTGGCTGGAGCACCGGCTCGTCCCGCCGAAGAACGTGACCGTCGTCGCCCACGCGAGCTACGAGGGCGACTCCTCGCCGGCGACGACCGCGCTCAACCAGCGCCTTTCCGAGCGGCGGCTGGCCGTCGCCCGCGGTGTCATCGCCAACCGCGCCACGATCGTGGCGGGCGAGGCCAAGGGTTTCACGCGCGCCCAGGCCGCGGGACGCGTGGGCCGCGACGAGGACCGGGTCGTCGAGATCACGGGCAGGGTGCAGGGCGCGGACCCGGCGGTGTCGATCCAGGCCGTCCTGGCGCGGCCGGCGGCCCCGGTGACGCCGCCCACCCCCACGCCGACACCCACCCCCACCCCCACACCCACTCCCACCCCCGCGCCCTCCGGCGGCGATGGGGGGATCCCGGCGCTCGTGTCCTTCCGGCTCAGGTTCGTACGGCAGGAGGAGCGCAAGCGGCTCACCGTCCTGTACGACCGCAGGAAGGCGGTGAAGCGCGTTTACGCCCCGCAGGGGTTCATCGGGCTCCTGCTGGACCAGATACCCGACAAATCCGCCCACTTCCTCAATGTGGATCTGCGCGACCCGTTCTTCCAGCAGTTGCAGGTCGACGTGGTCACGCCGGTGGACTTCGAGCGCATCGGGCTCTTCGCCACCGACGTGCGCATCGACTACGGCGACCCGCACGACCATCGCGACGCCGACTTCCGGCTCACCGCGCTCGATCCCGGGCCGAAACGGTTCACCACCTTCCTCGACGAGGCGCGCGACCTCGGGTTCCAGGTCGGGTTCCAGCACCACTTCCGCGCCGACTCCGGCTGGGCGGGGGAGAGGCTCAGCTACGACATCACCCCCAGGCGGAGCACGGACCGCACGCTGAAGGCCGACCCGAACGACGACCTGGGCTTCCTGGAACTGGAGATCTTCCCCAACAGGATCGACGCCGGCGTCGTGGACGCCGTCGACGTCGAGGTGTCGTACGACGACGGGGCGACGTTCCAGCGGCGCGACGTCTTCCGGGTGCGGCCCGGCGGCGCGGCCCAGACGTGGCGGCTGCGCCTCACCCGCCCGGACCGGCGCGGCTGGACGGCCCGCTTCACCCACCACCTCAGGAACGGCTCGGTCCGCACCTCGGGACCGATCGCCGGCGACGCGTCGTTCCTCCCCGTCGACGATCCGTTCCTCGACGCCCTCGACATCCGCGCCGTCCCCGTCTTCGAGCCCGGCACGATCCGGATGGCCTTCCTGGACGTCGAGTACGACGATCCCGGCAACGGATACCACCGCGGCGAGCGGCTGGAGATCCCGGCGGACGCCCGCGTGCCCCTGCGACTGCGCATCGCGCTGCTGGACCCGGCGGTGCGGACCTTCCGGCACCGCGTCACGATCGTGACGGCCGAGGGCCACCTGGTCCAGGGACCCCCGGTGGACGGGGAGGAGACGCTGATCCCCATCGGGCCGGCGTCATGAGACGGACGCTTGAGCGGCTGGTTCGCGAGGCCGCCGGCCTGCGTGCGCTGCCGCCGCCGCTCGACGCCGCCGTCACCCGGCTGGAGGAGAGCACCTGGCCGGAGGTGGTCACCCGCTGGAGCCGCCTCACCCCGTCCGGGTTCCCGGTGGAGCTGACCATCGGCGGCGACGCGTTCCGCTGGACCGCGGAGGTGGCTCCTCCGGAGGCGGCGGACTCCGCCCGGCTGGACCTGGCCGTCGCGATTCTGGCGGCGCACGGCCAGGCCCCCGACCCGGCGCTCGCCGGCGCCCTGCGGCACGCCCAGGCGGGGGCGGGCCTGCGCTTCGGCGCGTGGATCGGCGGGCGCGAGTCCCCGGCCCGCGCCGGGTCCTCCCGGCTGAAGCTCTATGCCGAGATCCCCCCGGAGCTCCCCCCGCCCGGCCTGCCGGTTCCGTCGTCGTTCCCGTGGGGCCTGCTGCCGCACGGCGCCCGCGCGCGCATGCTGGGCGTCGAACCGGCGCGCGGCCGGACCGAGGTCTACGTGCGCCTGCCCGAGGTCGATCCGCTCGACCTCCTGCCGTTCCTGCACGCCACCGGCCACGGCGCCGCCCTCGGCGCGGTCGAGCGCGGCCTCGCGGACGGGCTGGGGCGGCTGAGGGGCCGCCGGCTCGGGCTGAGCGTCGCCCGGGGGAGCGACGGCGCGACCGAGCTGGCGCTGTTCGCGTCGGCGCGCACGCTCTTCCCCGCCGGGCCCGCGATGCTCTCCGCCCTGGTGAACGGCATGGTGAACGGCATGGTGAGCAGCCCGGTGAACGGCACGGTGTCAGGCGCGGCGGGCACCGGGGCGTGGCGCGCCGGTCTCGTCACGCTCGGCCTGGACCCGGAGGGCCGGAGCCTCCGTACGAGTGTCGGGATCTCGCCCGGAACACCAGCGCGAACAGGAAAATCGCCGCGAATCGGAGTAGGGGCCTACTCATGTCCGGACGCGCGTCCGCGCGGTGCCATGGACGTATGACCGGTGACACTCTCCCGCCCGTCGAGCCCAGGCCTGAACCCGGGCCCGCGCCGGGCGACCCGCCCCAGATCTTCGAGGAGCCCGACTACGACGCGATCGACGAAGAGGTGACGCGCGATGCCCAAGGCCAGCGAGCTGCTCCGTGAGATGAGCAGGTATCTCGGCTACCACGAGCCGCCCAGCCGCGAGACGGTGTTCGGGGTGACCTTCCGCAAGCGGAAGAACCTGCGGCCCGAGGAGGCGTTCGACCGGGGGCCGTGGTGCGACATGTTCGTGGCGCAGTGCGCGCTCGCGGCGGGCGGACCGGACATGCTGCGTCTCGTGGGCGACTTCAGCCTGACCACGGCCCACGCCGCCTGGTTCCGGGACGACGGGCGCTGGCGCCGCGGCGCCGCGGGCATCCGGCCGGGCGACATCGTCTTCTTCGACTGGCACGGCGAAAAGGAGATCAAGTTCATCGACCACGTCGCCACGGTGGAGAAGGTCTTCTCGCCCGACGACATCCAGACGATCGAGGGCAACATCGGCGATTCCTGTGTCAGGCGCCGCCGGACGAGCGCCTTCGTCGCCGGGTACGGCCGCCCGGCCTACGACGGACTGCCGTCGGAGCCGGACGTCTCGCTCATCTCCGTTCTCGCCGAGCTGGGGGACGCCCCCGCGTTTCCCGGCGTCGTCCAGCTCGGCCGGAAGGGCGCGAACGTCCGGCGGGCGCAGGAGAAACTGCGGCGGCGCCGGTTCGGCCTCGGGCCGTCCGGGATCGACGCCGACTTCGGCCCCGCCACCAGGTCGGCGGTCATGGACTTCCAGAGGAGCCAGGGGATCGAACCGACCGGCATCGTCGACGCGAAGACCTGGAAGGCGCTGTGGGAGGCCCCGATCACCGTCTGAGCCGTCCGCCGTCGAGGTCGTCGCCCTCTCCCGCTTCAGGAATCGCGGGGGAGGGCGACGACGTGTCGCCGCCGGAGGTCAGACGGTGACCCACTCGGTCGTGAACGCGGTGTCACCGGCCCGGCAGCGTACGCTGAACGGCCCGGACGGCACGTCGCCGATGACGAAGCGGCCGAGGCCGTCCGTGGTCACCGTGCGGGGCGCGGCCCCTCGCACCTCCACGGTCGCCTGCTGCGCGGGCATCACCTGGCCGACGACACGCCCGCCCGCGCCGGACGGGGTGATCTCCAGGTCGACCGACACCCCGGGGCCGTCGAAGGTCAGCAGCCGGGGTTGCGCACCGCCGCGCACCGGGGCCGGTCCGGCCAGGGAGTCGAAGGTCAGATCGGCGAGCTCGGCGTCGGCCGTGCGGAAGGCGTAGGCCCCCCTCGCGACGCGCAGGAGGCTCTCCGGCACCGGGTCGAAGAGCTCGGCGGCCCGGCGCAGCCGCCCTTCCAGCTCGGTGTCCTCGTTCACGCCGCGCCTCCTCGAATCCGGCGGCTCATCCGGCGAGCAGCTTCCGCAGATGTGCCAGGCAGCGGCCCCGGGTCGGTCCGATGCTCCCGATCGCGATGCCGAGGCCGGCCGCCACCTCGGCGTACGACGGCGGGGGCGAGGCCATGAGCACCCGCAGCAGGCGCCGGCAGTTCTCCGACAGTCGCTCGTACGCCTCCCAGACGCTCCGCAGCAGCGCCTCCTGGCCGTCGGCCTCCTCGGCGTCCAGGACCGCCCGTTCCGGCGACCGGTCGTCGGCGCCGGGGGACAGCACGTCCAGGTCGCTCGTAGGGATGACCCGGCGTGAGCCCCGGATGACCTTGAGGCACTCGTGCCTGGCGGTCGTGGCCAGCCACGAGCCGACCCGGTCCGGTTCCTTGATCCTCCCGAGGTTGTCGGCGAGCCGGAACCAGCAGGTCTGGAAGACCTCGTGGGCGTCGGCGTCGATGAGCCGGTAGGACCGGATGACCGACCACACGAGCGGGCTGAGGCGCCCGACGAGCGCCTCCCAGGCCGCGCCGTCGCCGTCGGCCGCGGCCCGGAAGAGGTGTTCCGTTGAGTCGCTGTCCACGCGGCCCGTCCTCACATCCGGGGGTGAGCATGGTACGCAGTATCCCCGGCCCGGTGCTACCGGACTTCCTGGTCCACGAGCAGCCGCGGCAGCGGCTCTCCGTCCCGGTCCCGGACGGCCTGGACGTGGGCCCGGCCGAGCAGCCACCGGGCGGCGACCCGGCTCGACTCCCCGGCGGCCGACATGCGGGCGGCGATCAGACCGGCGACGAGCGGCGTGGCGAACGACGTGCCGCTCCACCGGGCCAGGCCGTGGAACAGCCCGTCACCGGGGTCGTCGTAGCCGTCCTCGTCCTCCGGCCGCTCCCCGAAGATCTCGTCGTCGGGGTGCAGGGGGGTGTAGGAGCCGAACGCGAAGGCGTTCACCAGGTAGGAGCCGCGGGCGTAGACGCTCACCCAGGGGCCGTGGTCGCTGTACACCGCCCGGCGGCTCTGCGTGGCGTCGAGCGCTCCGACGGCGATCACCTTCGGGTCGTGCCGGGCGTACGCCGCGGGGTAGAAGGGGGCGGAACTCGCGTCGTTCCCGGCCGCCGCCACCAGCACCGTCCTGTCGCGCCTGTGCAACTCCTCCATGAAGGCGTCGAGGCTGCGGAGGGACTCGCCGGGCAGGGGACGCACGCCCGCGGAGAGGCTGATGACGTCGGGCCAGGCGCCGTTGCGGTCCTCGTAGTCGGCGAGGGCGTCGAGCAGATGGCGCCCGAATCCGTCCGCGTCCGTGGTTCCCGCCCACTGGAGCCTGTTGTAGGTCCGCACCCTGGCCCTGGGCGCCACGCACCGCACCACGCCCGTGATGAACGTCCCGTGGCCGACGTACTCGTGGACGACGCCGCTCGCCGCCTGGCCCCTCAGCTCACCCGCGACCTCCCCGGTGGGGAGCGACGTCGAGTCCCAGGGCTCGCCCGGCAACACGCGCGGGGGCACGTCGTCCAGAAGGTCCGAACCGTCCCGCTGCTCCAGCCTGCCGGTCACGCGGCCGTCCTCGTCCCGCAGCCAGGGGTAGACCTCAAGGCGCTCGTCCAGGTCCCAGTTCACCACCAGGCCGGTGTCGATCACGACGACCGACGTGCCGAGCCCGGCGCCGGCGTCCCTGTTCACCGGAGGGACGGGAAGCCTGCGGGACGGCACGCGGGGCTCGTCCGCCGGGCAGAGGTTCACGTTGCAGATGGAGACGAGGTAGTTGGGGCTCACCCGCGCGCCGTCCGGGAGGCCGCGCAGCGCGTCCAGCACGCGCGACCCGCCCGTCCCGGGCTCCGCGGTCAGCCGCATGACGCTCCCCGTGGACGACTCGCGGCTCCGCGCGACGTCCTCCTCCACCCCGGGCACGAGGCGCCGCAGCTCGTCGCGGCCCTCCTCGTCATGGCAGACCAGCACGTCCTTCTCGTAGACGTATCCGGGCTCGAAGTCGTCGAGGGGCGGAGGAGCGAGCGTCGTGAGCCCCGCAGCGAGCGCCTCGCGATACCCGCGGTCCTCCGGAGACCGGACCACGTGGCATCGGGCGACGGGGGCCTCGGGGTCGCGCGTGGCGGACGCCTCGGCCACCTCCAGCCACATCCCGGCCGGCAGTTCCGCCAGGACCAGCCCGAACTGCCGCCAGAACCGGCGGTGGAGGGCGTCCCTGGAGGGCTGCTCCGGCGTCGTGTCCATGACGGTCCCTTTCCTGTGGTCGCTCGGATCCTCTATCAGGAGCGGCGTCACCCAGCGCTGATACACCGGCCGGCGAGAGCCCGGGCGGAACCGCCGGCAGGAGGCGGGCCCCGATGGGCAGCAGTGTGGACGAACCGGCGGGCCCGCGTCTAGCATCCCTTCCGTGGCCGGGGACCCCCGAGATCCGCTCGACCTGCTGCCCCTGGTCTTCTCCCAGCCGCGGAAGGCCCTCGCGGGCGCGCGTGCCCTGCTCGCCGGTCGGCCCGGCCCGTTCGAGGCGTCGGTGGCCCACCACGTCCTCGGCCTGTTCGAACGGGACTTCGGCGACCTCACGACCGCCCTCGGGCATCTGCGGCGGGCCCGCGCGCTGGCCCGGAGGACGGGCTCGGCCACCCGCGAGGCCGACGTCCTGGCGACTCTGGGCATCGCCCTCGTCCACTCCGGCCGTACGCGGCCGGGCCTGGCCGCGCTCGACCAGGCCCGCGAACGGTCGGCGGGCGTGTCCGCGGCCAAGATCCTGTTTCTGCGGGCGGGGGCGCTGTGGATCCTCGGCCGGCACCGGGAGGCCCTCGACGACCTGCGGCGGGCGCTCCCGGAGCTGCGCGAGGCGGGCGACACGATCTATACGGCCCGGGCGCTCACCCTCCGCGCCACCCTGCTGCTCGCGCTCGGTTCCGTGGAGCGCGCGGACCAGGACTTCCTCGTCGCCGAGCGGCTGTGGGCGACCACGGACCAGGAGCACGACAAGGTCGTGGCGCTGGAGAACCGCGGTCGCGCCGCCTTCCGGTCGGGAGACCTCCCGGCCGCGCTCGGCCACTTCGACGAGGCGGCCGGACGTTACCTCGCCCTGGGCACGCCCGCCTTCGTCCTGGAGATGGAACGCTGCGCCGCGCTCATGGCGGCGGGGTTGCCGCGCGAGGCACTCGAGCGCGCGGACGCCTCGATCGACCTGCTCGACCGGACCGGCGGGCAGCCCACGAGGCGGGCGCAGCTCCTGTTCACCGCCGCGGGCGCGGCGCTCGCGGCGGGCGACCCCGAGACGGCCATCGCGCGGGTACGGCCGGCGATCCGGCTGTTCGCGGCGCAGAAGCGGGAGTGGTGGGAGACGCACGCCCGCCTGACACTGTGCCAGGCCCGCTTCGCCTCGGGGCGGATCTCCCCGAGCCTGGCCCGGGACGCCGCGGCCCTCGCCGCGACGTTGTCCCGGCTGGGCTCACCCGAGGACGTCCAGGCGTTCCTGCTGGCCGGCCGGGCCGCGCTCGCGCTGGGCCGGGCCGAGGAGGCGGCGCCCCACCTGGCGCGGGCCGCGCGGGGGCGGTTCAGGGGACCGGCTTTCGCGCGGGCCGACGGCTGGCTCGCCCACGCGTTGCGGGCCGAGTCCGAGGGGCGGCCCCGGGGCGTGCTCCACGCGTGCCGCCGGGGGCTCGACGTGCTCGACGAGCACAGGCTGACGCTGGGCGCGTCCGAGCTGCGGGCCCGCGCCACGGCCCGGGGGGCGGAGCTGGCCGCGCTCGCGCAGCGGGTCAGCCGCCGGTCCGGGGACGCGCGGCGGCTCCTCGCGTGGAGTGAACGCTGGCGGGCGACCGCCCTGGCGGTGCCGCCCGCGCGCTCGCCCGGCGACCGGGAGCTGCTGCGCGATGTGACGGCCTTCCGCGAGATCGCGAGCCGGGCCGACGCGGCCCGCTCCGCCGGCGCCCCCGTCGCCTCGCTCGATCGGGAACGGGCGCGGCTGGAGCGGGAGATCCGCGGCCGGACGCTGACCATGCGCGCCCGGGGAGAGCCGGGTGGCGACCGTTTCGACGCCGGGGCGCTGCTCCGCAGGCTCGGCGGCACCAGGCTGGTCGAGATCGCCGAGGTCGACGGTGACCTGCACGTGCTGCTGTGCGGCGAAGGGCGGGTCCGCGGGTACGGCGCGGGGCGGATCGCCGACGCGGCGGCCGAGGTGGAGCATCTGCGCGCGGGGTTGCGGCGGCTGGCCTACGAGGGAGCGCCCCGGCGGCTCGCGCTCGTAGAGGAGGCCGGCCGGCGTCTCCAGGACATGCTCTTCGGGCCGGCCGCCCGGCATCTCGGGGAGGGGCCGATCGTGATCGTCCCGCCGGGGCGCCTGCACGGCGTGCCGTGGGCCGTGCTCCCCGCGCTGCGCGACCGCGTGGTGAGCGTGTCGCCGTCCGCCCGCGCCTGGCTGCGGGCGGTCGATCTCGTCCCTCCGCCCGCCGGCGGCCCGGCGTCGGGAATCGTGCTCGTCCGGGGCCCCGGCCTGGGCAGCGGCGGGGGTGAGGTGCCGCCACTCGCCCGGCTGTACGGCGGCGCCGCCGTCCTGGAGGAGGGTGGCGCGACGGCCTCGGCCGTCCTCAAGGCGATCGACGGCGCCCGGCTCGCGCACATCGCCGCCCATGGGATCTTCAGAGCCGACAGCCCGATGTTCTCCAGCCTTCGCATGGCCGACGGTCCCCTGACCGTGTACGAGTTCGAACGGCTGGGCCGGGCACCCCACCGGATCATCCTGCCGAGCTGTGACTCCGGCGGTCTGCAGCCCGTGGGCGCCGACGAGCTGCTCGGCCTCGCGGCCGCGCTGCTCCCACTGGGAACGGCCGGCATCGTCGCGGGTCTCGTCCCGGTGCACGACGAGGCCGTGATCCCCCTGATGCTGGCGCTCCACGCCGGGCTGAGCGCCGGGCGTTCCACCGCGGAGGCGCTGCGCGACGCCAGGCGGGAGATCCCGGACGATCCTCTCCACCAGGCGACCGCGTGGTCCTTCACGGCGATCGGCGGGGCCTGACGGGAACGTTCCTACGCCAGGCCGATCAGCCGTCCCAGAGAGCTCCTGTCGCTGCTGCCGAGCCTCTGGTAGGCGCGGCACAACTGGTTGCCGACGGTGCGGATCGACAGGCCGAGCCGCTGGGCGATCTCCCGGTTGGTGAGACCGGCCGCGGCGAGCGCGGTGATCTGCCGCTGCCGCGGGGTGAGCCGAGGGGTGGCGAGGCCGGTCAGCACCGGGGTGCGGGCCCCCTGGCAGGCGCGGGCCAGCGCCGACGCGTGCGCCAGGGACGCCGCGGCCGCGCGGCCGTTCCGGTGGGCGTTAGCGGCGTGCCCGGCGGCCTCGGCCGCGTGCAGCAGCAGGCCGAGGTCGGCCAGCCTGCGCGCCGCCTTGTCGAGCGCCGCCCCGTCCCGTGCGGCCAGCGCCGCCGCGTGCTCGGCGAGCACGGCCGCGAGATCGCCGCTCATCGTCTCGGCCAGGCGGTCCAGCCGCTTCGTCACCAGTTCGGGCGCCCCGAGCCGGGCCACGTCGTGCAGCGCGAACAGGTCGTCCGCACCGTCACGTCTCACACTCCCCGCCGCCGCGAGCGCGCACCGCAGCGCCCCGTCCAGGTCGCCCCGCGCGGCCAGGACCCACGCACGGGCGGACGCGTCGTCTCCGCACCGGCCCAGCGCCTCCTCGGCGGTGCGCAGGTCACCGATGTGGGCGGCGGCCCGGGCGAGCTCGGCGGAGCAGGCGTGGTGCCCGGGGGCACGCCGTGTGCCCTCGCCGCTCCAGGCCACCGCGTCCCGGACCTCCCCCCGCAGCCGGGCGAGCCACGCCCTGCGGGCGCAGAACTCGGCCATCCCGGGCTGCTCCCAGCCCGCGTCATCCTCGGTGAGGCGTTCACCCGCGCCCGGGACGAGCCCCGTGAGATCCCCCGCGTAGCCGCGTGCCGTCAACTCCGCGACCTGCGCGGAAAGGGCACGCGCCACATCCCGCGGCGGCCGGGCCGTACCGGCGAGTCGCCGTGCGCGCAGGCGGCCGACCCCGGCGCGCAGAGCGGCGCCGAACAGGGGATGGGCCAGCCGCACCCGTAAGTCGTCGTCGATCACGACCAGCCCCCTGGCCTCCAGCCGTTCCAGCACGGGAGCGGCGGCGGCCCCGGCCTCCAGCGGTTCGGCGAAGGCGACGAGCTCCAGGGCCTCCCGCTCCGCGTCGTCGACCTCTCCGATCTCCGCCGACACCAGATCGCGCAGCGTCGCCGTGACCGGCACCTCGCCCCGCCAGCGCCACACGCCGTGGGCCCGGTCCAGGGCGGACGCCTCACGGGTGGCGGCGACCAGCTCGCGCAGCAGCCGCAGGTCGCCTCCGCAGACCCGGTGGAACCGCCGTACGGTGAGCTCTTCGACGTGGGCCCCGAGCACGTGGGCGAGGAGCTCGCCCGTCCGGGGCACGGACAGCGGCGTGAGGTCGAGACGCGGCAGCAGGTACCGCCGCCACAACTCCGCCACGGCCTCGGGCGCCGGTTCGTCCGCGCGGACCGTGACGAGCAGATGCGCGCCCCCGT
Organism: Microbispora sp. H10670; assembly: GCF_014161385.1. NCBI lineage: Bacteria > Bacillati > Actinomycetota > Actinomycetes > Streptosporangiales > Streptosporangiaceae > Microbispora > Microbispora sp. H10670. The sequence continues at coordinate 28,108 of NZ_JABBWW010000046.1, forward strand.
GCGCGGCCAGGTGGTGGACGAGGGCCGCGGACGCGTCGTCGAGGAGGTGGGCGTCGTCGATCACGAGCACCCGCACCCGATGCAATACCTGTACGGCCCGGCTGAGCGAGTCGGCGGCCGATCCCGGCAACAGATGGGCGAACGCGCCGAAACGGAGTGACGCGCCCCCGCGGGTCCCCGACACCCGGACATGCGCCAGATCCGCGACGGCCTCCGCGGCCAGCCTGCTCCTCCCCGTGCCCGCCTCACCGGCGACGACGATGCCGCGCCTGACGCCGCGTACGGCGGCGCGCACCGTCTCGAGCTCCTCCGCCCGGCCGCAGAACGGCCATCGGTCTCGTGGATCGTTCATGTCCTCATGAGCCTTGTGGCGTGCGCCTGATACATCCGTTCTTGTGAGTAGGGGGCTACTCTTGGCGGGCCCTCGCGGCGTTCTTACCGTCGCCCCATGGGACGCCGCAGGACAGTGATTCGCAGAGCCGTTCAGGCGCGGGCCGGGACGAGCCCGCGACACCGGTGGGCATGGATCCTGCCGATCGTGCTCGTCGTGATCGCGCTGGCCGGCTGTGATGATCCGCAGACGGACGGGGGAACGGCCTCGGCCGCGACCGATGCCGCGACCGGCGCGGCGGCCGGCGGCGGGAAGGGGCTGAAGGGCGGGACGGGGCCCGGAGGCGGCGGGGGAAACGGGCGCAGAACCGGGCACTTCACCCTCACGTCGGGCCCGACGCTCGACGGCGACTTCAGCGGCCCCCAGGGTACGGGGGGCGGCGGCAGCACCTGCGTGACGCTGTCCAGCCCCGTCCCCGGCGAGGTGCGGGTCGTGCGGGTGCGCCTGGTGCAGGACGGCCCGGGGGAGATGACCGCCGTTCCCGGAGGTTATCCGTGTACGTTCGACGGCCCGGCCGCTTCCTGCGAGGGGACGGTGCTCACCCCGGGGGGATCCGTCTGCCCGTTCGGGCTGGACGGAGAAGGAGACGCCGACTCGAAGGCACGGCTGGTCCTGACGCTGGAGCGGACGTGCGTCGACCACGAGGCCCCCGTCTGCGACGGCATCCCAGCGTCCCCCTCGCCCGCCGATCCGGCCGTCGTGACCTGGAAATACGTCCTCACGTACTACTACTGCCCCAATCCGTCCGAGGGCTTCCCCGGCATCCGCGCCGCCCCCTGCCCCCCGCCGTCGGGGCCGCCGTCCACCACGCCGATCCCCACCGACGAGCCCACCGATCAGGTGCCGACGGACGAGCCGGCACAGGGGTGAGGCCATGACCGAGGAGAGGGAGGAGGAGGCCCCGCAGCCGAGTCCACTCGAACGCAGGTTCGCCGCGTTCGCCCAGGCCGTGGGCATCGGCGCGCTGCCGCCCAGCATCGCCGTCGGCCTGCTGTTCTACTTCGGTTACGTGTCGAGCCGCCGCCGCTTCGCCCTGTTCGGCCTGGATCTCGACATCCTCGACCTGCCGACGCAGGCGGTGCTGCTGTACGGCTCCGAGGCGCTGTGGTTCCCCCTGGCCGCGCTGTTCCTCGTCGCGCTCCTGGCCCTGTGGGGCCACGTCGAGATCAGCCGCCTCGTACGGCGCCGCCGGCGCGCGTCGATCGACGATCCCGCCGTGCGGTCGCCCGCGCTGACGGTGACGGGATGGGCGTCACTCGTGGTGGGCGTCCTCCTGGTCGCCAGGGGTGTGGCGGGGACGCTCGCCCCCGACGTCGCCGCCCGCGAGGCGCCCGGGACCAGCGCGCTCTGCCTCGGTGCCGGGACCCTGTTCGGCGCCTACGGCCGCTGGCTGGTCACGTGGCGCCGCGTCCACCGGCAGCGGCTGCTCGAACGCGCGGCGGCCGTGGCCGTCGTCTCGCTGGCGGTCGCGAGCCTGTTCTGGGCCAGTGCCGGCTACGCGATCGCGTACGGCAGGAGCCGCGCGGCCGACTTCGTCGCCGGCCTCGACCGCCGGCCCGAGGTCGTGCTCGACACCACCGAGCCGCTCGACCTGGGGCCCGAGTTCGCGGGAGCCACCGAGTCGAGGCTCCCCAAGGCCAAGGGCCGCCGGTTCGCCTACCGGTACCACCACCTGCGCCTGCTCACCGAGTCCGGCGGCCGTCTGTTCCTGATCCCCGCCGAATGGCCGACCGGCTCCCGGTGGCCCCTCGTCTGGCGGGGCGGCGGCACGCTCGTCGTGCCGTACGACGAGCACGTCCGGCTGTCGTTCCTGCCGTACGCCGGTCCCTGAGGCGCAGATACGGTTCAGCGGGGGGACAGGCGCTTGAGCACCTCGTCGTGCAGCAGGCCGTTGGTGCAGACGAGGTTGCCGCCGTCGAGCGGGGAGGCGCCGTCGAGCGAGGTGCAGGAGCCGCCGGCCTCCTCCACGATGATCGTGAGCGCCGCCATGTCCCACGGCGACAGCTCGGGCTCGGCGGAGACGTCCACCGCGCCCTCCGCGACCATCATGTGCGACCAGAAGTCGCCGTAGCCGCGGCTGCGCCAGCATGCCCGGGTCAGGTCGAGGAACGGTTCGAGCCGCCCGGCCTTCTCCCATTCCTCCAGGTCGGAGAAGGAGAACGAGGCGTCGTCGAGCCGGCCCACCGACGAGACCTCGCAGCGGGACGCCTTGCTCAGGCTGCGGCCGGTCCACGCGCCGCCCTCCTTGGCGGCCCACCAGCGGCGGCCGAGCGCGGGGGCCGAGACCACGCCCGCGACGACCCTGCCGTGCTCCATCAGGGCGATCAGCGTGGCCCACACGGGCACCCCGCGGACGTAGTTCTTCGTCCCGTCGATCGGATCGATCACCCACGAGCGCATGCCGTACCCGGTCGTGCCGAACTCCTCGCCCACGACGGCGTCGCGGGGCCGGGCGCGGCGGAGGGTGCCCCGGATCGCCTCCTCGACGGCCCGGTCGGCGTCGCTGACCGGGGTGAGGTCGGGCTTGGTGTCGACCCGCAGGTCGACGGCCTTGAAACGGCGCATCGTGATGTCGTCGGCGGCGTCGGCCATCAGGTGCGCGAGGTTCAGGTCGTCGCGATACTCCGTCACATGCCCCAAGGTATCGCGACCCTCCCCGTTCGCATCGGCGGACGGATCACTCCGGGTCGTACCGGTCGGTAACATCTCGGCCATGGACATCGCCGCCTTTCTCCTCGACAGCGTCCCGTTCGCCCGGCTGCTCGGCATCACGTTCGACTCGGTCGGCTCCGGCACGGCGGTCGCCCGCCTGGCCGACCGGGAGGACCTGCGCAACCACGTCGGCGGCCCGCACGCCGGCGCCCTGTTCACGCTGGCCGAGACGGCTTCGGGCGCGGCGATGCTGTCGGCGTTCGGCGACCAGCTCACGCGGGCCGTGCCGCTGGCCACCGGGGCCGCGATCCGCTACGTGAAGCTCGCCACGGGCGAGGTCACGGCCGCCGCCACCCTGCGGGCGGGGCGGGAGGAGGTCGTGGCGCGCCTGGACGCGGGCGAACGGCCTGAGTTCGAGGTCGGCGTCGAGATCCGGAACGCCGAGGGCGTCGTCGTCACCGAGATGACCGTCTCCTGGACGCTCCGCCCCAACCGGGACGCCTGAGCCGGTCCGCGGCCGGCCCGCGGTCAGCCGGCGGTCAGTCCGCGAGGACCTCGTCGGGGGAGGACCGGGCGAGCCGGGCGAGGGTGGCCAGGGCGAGCTCCAGCGTCTCCGCCGGAGGGGAGGCGAGGCCCAGGCGGACGGCGTTCGGCGCGCGGTAGTCGCCGACCGCGAACGCCGCCGCCGGGGTGACGCCGATGCCGTGCCGCGCCGCGGCGGCCACGAACGTGTCGGCCCGCCACGGGGGCGGCAGCTCCCACCAGCAGTAGTACGACCTCGGGTCGGCGCGCACCGCGAACCCGCCGAGGTGACGCGCCGCGATCTCCTGCCGGGCCTCGGCGTCCCGCCGTTTGCCGCGGCCCAGCGCGTCCAGCACACCGCCCGCGGCGAGCCGGGCCGCCGCGTCCAGCGCGAACCGCGACGGCGCCCAGCCTCCCGAGTGCAGCGCGGCGGTCACGCCGGGGACGGCGGCCTCGGGTACGACGGAGAACCCGATGGTCAGGCCGGGCGCGACCCGTTTGGAGAGGCTGTCCACGAGGATCACGCGTTCGGGCGCCACGGCGGCGAGCGGGGGCGGATCGGGCCGGAGGAACGACCAGACGCCGTCCTCCACCGCGGGCAGGTCCAGCCGCGCCAGCACGTCCGCGAGTTCGGCGCGGCGCTCGACCGGCATGCTGACCGACAACGGGTTGTGCAGCGTCGGCTGGAGGTAGAGCGCCTTCAGCGGGGCCCGGCGCGCGGCGGCCTCGACGGCGGCGGGGACCAGGCCCGCCTCGTCGGCCGCCAGGGGCACGAGGGTGACCCCGAGCCGGGCCGCCATCGTCTTCAGGACGGGGTAGGTGAGCTCCTCGACGCCCAGCCGCGAGCCGGGAGGGGCCAGCGCGGCGACGGCGGCCGCGATCGCCTGGCGTCCGTTGCCCGCGAACAGCACCCGCGCGGGATCCGGCCGCCACCACGCGCGGGCCAGCAGGTCCGCCACGACCTCACGGGCGTCGGCGGTGCCCGCCGCGCCCACCGGCCGCAGGGACGCCTCCAGCAGGTCGGGGCGCAGCAACGGCCGGATGCCCTCCCCCAGCAGACGGCCCTGCTCGGGGATGAGGGGATGGTTGAGCTCCAGGTCGATCCGGGTGGCGGCGGGCTCGGCCAGGACCGTCCCGGCGTGCCGGGCGGAGGCGCGGACGAAGGTGCCCCGGCCCACCTCGCCGACCGTCAGGCCGCGACGGGTCAGCTCCGCGTAGACCCGTGCCGCCGTGGACCCGGCGATGCCGCGTCGCCGGGCGAAGTCCCGCTGCGGCGGCAGCCGGTCGCCCGGCCTGAGCCGCCCGGCCGCGATGTCGGCGGCCACCTCGTCGGCCAGCTTCCGGTAGTCGTCCACGGGCTCCTCCTCTCAATTGCTCCGAGAGCAATATAAACATTGCATTCGATAAAGCGCGTGAAATAGCCTGAAAAAGCCTTCCGGACCGGCATCAAAGACTTTTTCGACGAAGAAGGCGGCATCGATGGTGGAACGGAACGCGGTGCTGGGCGTGGTGTCCGTGGCGCTCGGAATGGTGCTCTCCCCGGGCCCGAACATGATGTATCTCGTGTCGCGGAGCATCGGCCAGGGACGCCGGGCGGGGCTGGTCTCCTTGAGCGGCGTCGTCGCGGGCTTCCTCGTGTACCTGGCCGCCGCGAACCTCGGCCTGGCGGTGCTGCTCGCGGCGTTCCCGCAGGTCATCGCCGTGATCCGGCTGGCCGGGGCGGCCTACCTGCTGTGGCTCGCCTGGCAGGCCGTCCGGCCCGGCGGCGTCTCGGTGTTCGCCGTACGGGACGTGCCGCCCGACCCCCCGCGGCGGCTCTTCGCCATGGGCCTGATGACGAACCTGCTCAATCCGAAGATCGCCGTCCTGTACGTGTCCGTCATCCCGCAGTTCGTCGACGTGAACCGGGGAGACGTGCTGCTTCAGGGCGTCGTTCTCGGCGCTCTCCAGATCGCGGTGGCCGCCACGGTGAACTGCTCGATCGTGCTGGCCGCCGGTGGCGTCGCGGGCTTCCTGGCGCACCGGCCGGGGTGGCTGCGGGCGCAGCGGATCGTCATGGGCGGGATGCTCGGAGTGCTCGCCGTCACGCTCGCCGTCGGCGGCGCCTCGTCCTAGTCCTCGTCCGGGGCGCCCTCGCGGCTGGCGAGCAGCCGCCGCAGGGACTCCAGGCGCGCGGGATCGGCGTGCCCCTCGGCGACGTAGCCGACGAGCGCGCAGTCGTCGTCGAGATGGGTGCAGCCCTTGGGGCAGCCGGCCGTGGCGTCCACGAGGTCGGGGAACGCCGCGAGCACGGTCTCCACCGAGACGTGGGCGAGCCCGAAGCTGCGCACGCCCGGCGTGTCGATGATCCAGCCGCCCTCGGGCAGTTCCAGCGCGACCGCCGAGGTGGAGGTGTGCCTGCCCCGGCCGGTGACCGCGTTCACGTGGGACACGGCCCGGCGGGCGTGCGGCACCAACGCGTTGACCAGGGTCGACTTGCCGACACCCGAGTGGCCGACCAGCACGCTGATCCGGTCCGCGAGCACCCCGGCCAGTTCGTCGAGCGCGCCGCCCCTGCGGACGACGACGTACGGCACGCCGAGGGGCTCGTAGAGGGCCACGAGGTCGCGGGCTGGGGCGAGGTCCGACTTGGTGAGGCAGAGCAGCGGCTCGATGTCGGCGTCGAAGGCCGCGACGAGCATCCGGTCGATCATGCGGGGACGCGGCGGCGGATCGGCGAGCGCGGTCACGATCACCAATCGGTCGGCGTTGGCGACGATGGGCCGCTCGATGTCGTCGGTGTCGTCGGCGCTGCGGCGCAGCATCGACGTCCGCTCCTCGACGCGGACGACGCGCGCCAGCGTGTCGGGCTGCCCGGTCACGTCGCCCACCAGCGCGACGCGGTCGCCCACGACGATGCCCTTGCGGCCGAGCTCGCGGGCCTTCATCGCGACGACGAGCGTCCGCTCGCCCCTCCGCCGCCCGGACGTCTCGGTGCCGGGCACGCCCTCACCGACCAGGCAGGTGTAGCGCCCGCGGTCGACGGCCACCACGAACCCCTCGACCGCCTCGCTGTGGGCAGGCCGGATCCGCGTCCGGGGCCGCGAGCCCTTGCCCGGCCTGATCCTGACGTCGTCCTCGTCGTAGCGCCGTCTGCTCAGTTCCCGTGCCCCGATCGTCCCAGTGCCGCCATCAGCGCCCCTCGCCGAGCCTCTTGCCGAGGCCTTCGCTGCCCAGCATCGCGGCCCACATGCGCGGGAACTCGGGCAGCGTCTTGGCGGTCGTCGCGATGTCCTCGACCTCGACGCCCGGCACGACCAGGCCGACGACGGCGCCCGCCGTGGCCATGCGGTGGTCGGCGTAGGAGCGGAAGACACCGCCGGTCAGCGGCCGGGGACGGATCTCCAGGCCGTCGTCGGTCTCCCGCGCGTCGCCGCCCAGCCGGTTGATCTCCGTCGCGAGAGCGGTGATCCGGTCGGTCTCGTGCCCCCGGATGTGCGCGACGCCCCTGATCCGGGAGGGGCCGTCGGCGAGCGCGGCGAGCGCGGCGATCGTGGGCGTGAGCTCGCTGACGTCCCGCAGGTCGGCGTCGATGCCCCGCAGGGATCCGGTGCCGGTCACCCGCAGGCCCTCCGGCACCCGCTCGACCCGCGCGCCCATCTCGGCGAGCAGCCCGCGCAGCGCGTCGCCGCCCTGCGTCGTCTCCTCCGGCCAGTCGGGCACGACGACGGCGCCACCGGTGACCAGGGCGGCCGCGAGGAAGGGCGCGGCGTTGGACAGGTCGGGCTCCACCGTGACGTCCCCGGCCCGGACCGGCCCGGCCTGCACCCGCCACACGTCGGTCTCCGTGTCGTCCACCTCGACCCCGGCCCGGCGCAGCATCTGCACGGTCATCTCGATGTGCGGCATCGAGGGGACGGGCGGGCCGTCGTGCCGCACCGTCACGCCCTTCTCGAAGCGCGCGCCGGCCAGCAGCAGGCCCGAGACCATCTGGGAGGAGACGGACGCGTCGAGGACGACCTCGCCGCCCGAGATCGGCCCGCGGATCGTGAACGGCAGCGCGTCGTTGTCGACCGACGCGCCGAGCGCGCGCAGCGCGCCGAGGATCGGGCCCATCGGGCGCTTGCGCGCGTGCGGGTCGCCGTCGAAGAAGACCGGCCCGCCGGCGAGCGCGGCGACCGGAGGCACGAAGCGCATCACGGTCCCGGCCAGCCCGGCGTCGATCGACACCCCGCCGCGTACGGGACGCGGGGTCACCGACCAGTCCACGCTGTCGGCGCTCTCGTTGGACGGCGTCATCTCGGCGCCGAGCGCGCGCAGCGCCGCCGCCATGAGGTCGGCGTCGCGGCTGCGCAGCGCGAGCCGTACGGTGCCGGGGGCGTCGGCCAGCGCGGCGAGCACGAGCGCGCGGTTGGTCACCGACTTCGAACCGGGCAGACGCACCGTCGCGCGGACCGGCCCGGCGGCCACCGGAGCCGGCCAGAGCGGTGCGTCGACGCCGTGCTCGTCGGCCCTGGGCCCGTCGACGCTGGGCCCGTCGACGTCGTGCTGACGGGTGACATGCGGCTCGGCGCCGCCGGACGCGGACTGCGGAGAGGCCATGCCGGCAAGCTTATCGGGCCCCTCTCCGGCGGCCGCACGCCGCGCGGAGCCCGCCGGGACGGCGGTCTTTGTGCCAGTCTTGATGACATGTGCGGGAGGTACGCGTCTGCGCGCAAGAAGCAGGAGTTGCTGGAGGAGTTCGAGGTCGAACTGGACGGCGTGCCCGACCAGGAGCTGCGGCCCGACTACAACGTCGCGCCCACCAAGACCGTCTACGCGGTGATGTGCCGGGTGCCGAAGGACGAGGGCGGCGAGAGCGCCGGCGACCGGCCGGTCAGGCAGCTCCGGCTGGTCCGGTGGGGGCTCGTGCCGAGCTGGGCCAAGGATCCGTCCGTCGGCTCCCGGATGATCAATGCCCGGGTGGAGACGGTGGCGGAGAAGCCGTCCTACCGCAGGGCGCTGAAGTCGCGCCGCTGTCTGCTGCCGGCGGACGGCTACTACGAGTGGATGCCGGTCGAGGGGAAGAAGAAGCAGCCCTTCTTCATCCACCCGGCCGACGGCGGCGTGCTCGCGATGGCCGGGCTGTACGAGTTCTGGAAGGACCCCGGCCGGGCGGACGACGACCCGCTCAAGTGGCTGTGCACCTGCACCGTGATCACCACCACGGCGGAGGACAGGCTGGGCCGCATCCACGACCGCATGCCGATGATGGTCGAGCGGGAGCGCTGGGCGGAGTGGCTCGACCCCGGCGTCACCGATCCCACCGGGCTCCTCGTCCCGGCCGGCCCTGACCGGCTGGAGGCGTACGCCGTGTCCGACGTCGTGAACAACGTCCGACACAACGGTCCCGAGCTGGTCGAGCCGCTGGAAGGCGACGACGTCCCGACGCTCGGCTAGATGATTGATTCCAAGGGCTAAGGTTCGCGAACTGCCTGCGGACATGAAGCGAGGGTGTCCAAGATCGATTTGTGACGAAAGACCTGGACACCCTCGCCACCGCACTGTACGTGAAGATCGACGACTACCTGATCGCTTTCCCGGACC
>NZ_JABBWW010000047.1:0-33891 GCF_014161385.1 Microbispora sp. H10670
GGATGTGCTCGGTGCCGATGTAGTTGTGCCCAAGCTGCAACGCCTCACGAAGCGACAGCTCGAGCACCTTCTTGGCACGCGGAGTGAAGGGAATGTGCCCCGACGGCGCCGACTGCCCCTGGCCGATCGTCTCCTCGACCTGCCGGCGTACGGCCTCGAGGCTGATCCCCAGGCTCTCCAGAGCCTTGGCCGCCACACCTTCGCCTTCATGGATCAAGCCAAGAAGAATGTGCTCGGTACCGATGTAGTTGTGGTTGAGCATCCGGGCCTCTTCCTGGGCCAGGACCACAACCCGCCGCGCACGGTCGGTGAACCTCTCGAACATGTCGGCTCCCCTCCGAAGCTGAGCCTGAATCGGAGTCTTCACTCTAGTTGCCGGGCCCCGGGTAAGGCCCCTCCGTAATCCCGGCACGGAGCGGGTGGACCGGCCCGGCCGGCGAGCGGGCGTGACCCCGCGCGCCACCGGGCCACCGCCGTGGGCTGCGCGTCTTCGCCGTGAACGGCCCGGAAACGCACCGGGGACGCCCGGGGAGGGTGCCGCCGCCCTGCGGTTCTTTCGCGCGAAGCGTAACCACCGAACCGGGCGCCGGCCCGGACGTCACCCGAGCGGCACGGCGTCCCCCTCCCTCGCTCACCGCATCCCATTTCTAACCGGTTCGATGGAAGTTTCATGCGATGAGACCCGTCCAGGTCCGCGGGATCGCACGCCGCGGCGCTGGCCGGGAAACAGTCCGTACACATACAGGACACCCGCCATTGACATCAACTCAGGGGCAAGCCTAGGCTTCGCGACGAATCGATTCGACTGATCCGGCGGGAGCCTCCGCCGCGCCTGCGGCGCGGCCACCGGTGAGGCCCGCCGGGAACCGCTCCGCGACGGCGTCCGGGAAGCCCCGGGAGAGGTTCGGCATTTCGCTCGGCCCCCCGTACAGCCCCCCAAAGAACAACTCCCAGCACAACTCCCAGAACACCCCTCTGTCCAAGGAGTCGCCAGTGGACACCACCCCCCGTACGCGACGCCGGCGTCGCCAGGGCCTCGCCGCGCTGCTGTCGGCCACGGCCATGGTCGCCGCGTCCGTCCTCGCGACCGCCGGGCCGGCCCAGGCCGCCGACGAGTCCATCACCGTGAACTTCTCCGTCACGAACGGTTCCCCGACCTACCGGGCGTCGGGGTGGATCTACGGCATGACCGAGAACGGCGCCAATCCGCCGGACCATTTCTTCACCGACGTGAAGTACCGGTACATGCGGGCCGGTGGCGCGCAGCTCGACAGCCCGGGCGGGTGGGTGTCGGGCAAGTACGACCGGCGGTGGAACGCCACCCGCGCCCAGCTGCTGCGCACCCGCTCGCTGGGCGGGGAGTTCGTCCTGCTGGTGCACGACCTGTGGGGCGCCGACGGTTACGCGATCTCCCGCTTCCCGGGCGACAACGGCAACTGGACCGACTACGACAACTTCCTCACCCGCGTGATCAACGACGTTCGGGCGACCGGTGCCCCGGTGCAGTGGGACATCTGGAACGAGCCCAACATCACGATTTTCTGGAACCGTCCCCAGTCGCAGTACTTCGAGATGTGGAAGCGGGCCTACCAGCGCATCCGGGCCGCGTTCCCGTCCCAGCTGATCGTGGGCCCGAGCCTGGCGGGCGTGCCGTCCACGAGCGGCTGGTGGACGCAGTACCTGGACTACGTCAAGGCCAACAACGCCGTGCCCGACATCGTCAGCTGGCACTCGCTGCCCGGCGACCCGGTGTCCAACGTGGCCACCGCGAACACCAGTCTCGACTCGCGGGGCATCGCCCACCCCCGCCCGTACCAGATCAACGAGTACGGCGCGTCCAACGAGCAGAACCCGGCCGACGGCGCCTGGTACATCGCCCGGCTGGAACGGGCGGGCGCCGACGGCCTGCGCGCGAACTGGGCCAGTGGCGGCAACCTGCACAACGACCTGGGCAACCTCCTGACCCACAACTCCGCCGGCCAGTACTCGCCCAAGGGCGAGTGGTGGGTCTACCGCTTCTACGGCTCCCAGACCGGGCAGATCGCCTCGGTCACCCCCAGCTCGAACTACGACGCCTACGCCACCAAGGACACCGCAAACGCCAAGATCCTCCTCGGCGGCGGCCGCACCACCGGCAACGTCGCGGTGAACCTCCAGCGGCTGGACACCACCAGCGGCATCGTGCAGAACAACCAGGTACGCGTCGTCGTGGAGCGCATCCCCTACAGCGGCGGCGGCGCCGTCACCGGCCCGGTCACCGTCCAGAACACCGTGGTGAACGTGTCGAACAACGGCGCCACCGTCAACGTCCCGCACACCGCCGTCGACGACACCTTCACCATCACGCTCCTGCCCCCCGACACCTCGGGTCCGTCGCCGTCGGCTTCTCCGAGTTCTCCGAGCGGCGGCGCGACGGCGGTGCGCAACGTCAACGCGGGCCGCTGCCTGGACGTGCCGGGTGCGAGCACGGCCAACGGCTCCCAGCTCCAGCTCTGGGACTGCAACGGCCAGGCCAACCAGCAGTGGACGTACACCTCGTCGAAGCAGCTGCAGGTGTACGGCAACAAGTGCCTGGACGCCGAGGCCGCCGGCACCGCGAACGGCACCCGGGCGATCATCTGGGACTGCAACGGCCAGGCCAACCAGCAGTGGAACGTCAACTCCGACGGCACCATCACCGGCGTGCAGTCGGGCAAGTGCCTGGAGGCGAGCAACTTCGGCACCGCGAACGGCACGAAGGTGCAGCTGTGGTCCTGCACCGGCACGACCAGCCAGAAGTGGACCCGGAGCTGACCCCTCCCCCCTGCCCCGTCTCCGTTCCGGTGGCCGGAGGGCCGCCGGAACGGAGACGGCCGTGAGACGGCCCGGCGGCGAGGACGCCTCGCCGCCGGGCTGCCGCGTCATCGGGTGACGGTGACGGTGTCGAGGTCGTACAGGTAGCCGGTGCCGCTACCGGTGAAGACGAGGTACAGCGGACCGGACGCCGAGCCGGTCAGAGTGGTCGAGACCGTCGTGAAGGTGTCCCAGCTTCCGGTGGACGAGACCGCGACCTGGCCGAGCACCATCCCGTTCTGCGACCCGGACCGGATCTGGATCGTCCCGCCCGAGCCGCCGGAGGACACCCGCGCCGAGAACGTCTTCGCGCCCTGCGTGTTCACCTGCGAGTACGCCGCCCAGTCGCCGTTGTTGATGTATCCGGCGGTCCTGCCGCCGCTGGCGGTGGAGTGGTTCGCCTGCTGCAGGCCCGACTGCGCGGTGTACGCCTCACCCTCGACCGTCTGGCTGCTGGGGGTGGGGCTGGCGCTGGGACTCGGGCTGGGGCTCGGACTCGGGCTGGGGCTCGGGCTGGGACTCGGACTCGGGCTCGGGCTCGGGCTCGGGCTGGAGCCGGACTTGGTGAGGGAGAACGAGTCCACGTTGAACAGGTAGCCGGATCCTCCCGTGAAGACCAGGAAGAGCGGCCCGGACGCCGATCCGTTCAGGGTCGCGGACACGGTCGTGAAGGTGTCCCAGCTTCCGGTGGACGAGACCGCGACCTGGCCGAGCAGGGTGCCGGTCTGCGAGCCGGAGCGGATCTGGATGGTGCCGCCCGAGCCGGCCGAGGAGACGCGCGCGGTGAACCGGGTCGCGCCCGCCGTGCTGACCGAGGAGTAACCCGTCCAGTCGCCGTTCTCGATGAAGCCGACCGCCTTGCCGCCGCCGGCCGTGCTCTGGGTGGTCTGCTGGACTCCCGACTGCGAGGTGTAGGACTCGGCCTCGATCGTCGTTCCGTTGTTGTTGCCGGGCGGGGCGCAGTCGGCCTGCACCATGCCGGCGGCGTACCTGATGCCGCCCAGCAGCACGGTGCGGATGCCCTGCTCGGAGTAGGACTGGATCGAGTGCCCCATTCCCGTGTAGAACGACCGGCCGGACGCCTGCGGGTGGCACCAGGTGATCGGGTGGTCGCCCATGTTCCCACCGCTGTAGCTGCTCTCGTCGAGGGTCTGCAGCACGTGGGTCGTGGACCGCGGGTTGGTGCGGTAGTTGTACCACTCGTCGGTCCGCGACCACGCCGCCGCGAGGCCCGCGGTCGCCGGATGCGTGCTGTCCTCGGTCCTGACGGTCGCCTGCTGGATCGCTGGGTGGTTGTTGAACCAGGCGCCCACCAGCTGCCCGTAGTAGGGCCAGTCGTACTCGGTGTCGGCCGCCGAGTGGATGCCGACGTATCCGCCGCCGCCGTCGACGTACGACTGGAAGGCGGTCTGCTGGGTGGCGTTCAGGACGTCCCCGGTGGTGCTGAGGAAGACCACGGCCTTGTACTGCGCGAGGTTGCCCGAGGTGAACGCGTTCGCGTCCTCCGTGGCGTCGACGGTGAAGTTGTTCGCGGCGCCCAGGTCGCGGATGGCCTGGATGCCCGTCGGGATGGAGTCGTGCCGGAACGCGGCCGTCTTGGAGAACACGAGCACCTTGTAAGCCGGGTCGGCGGCGTGGACGGCGGTCGGGAGCGACACGCTCGCGACCAGCGCGGCGGCCGCCGCCGACGCGCTCAGTAAGACCTTTGCGGCTTTCGGCATGGGTGTCCTTTCGTCGCGGCGCCCGGCACGGCCCCCTTCTCCTGGTGTCGTGGGGGCCATGCCCGGGCGCCGCATCAGGTGTGGTCAGGTCACGCCCTGTGAGGGGGATCCCGCCGTCGAGACGAGCGGCGTACGACGGCGCACGGCTTGTGCGGATCTTCGGAGTGGGCCGGCCCGGGAAGGAGAGCCCGGAGGGTCAGCTACTAGTTAGTTTGCGCGTGACGAGACCGTCAAGACCGTAAGCCCGCTTATACCGGTCTTCGCACAACCGCACCCGGTCACCGTCGGCACCCGCTCTGGTCAGCGCGGCGACGCGCCGACCGAGGACCGGCAGCCCTTATGAAGCGTTCATATGTGTCGCACTCTTCGCCCGGGCACGAGTCCCCCGCCGCTCCGCGGTTCGTGGACCGCGTGATCGGGCCGGGCGCCGCGATCCCGGCGTCCGGCCCGCGGGCCGTGTCTCTGACGTCTCTAACGTTCCAGGCGCACGGGATTGGCGGGACCGCTGCGGCGGACGAGCCACGCGTCGGTGATGTGGTTGAACATCGCCTCGGCCGCGCCGTCGGGGTCGTGGGCGGCGATGCGCTCGTAGATGCGGCGATGACCGAGGTTGGACGCCACGCACAGGGCCCGCTCGGACCGGCCCATGTAGCGCGCGGTGTTGACGACCTGGCTCTCCAGCGAGCGGACCACCCCCCGGGCGATGCGGTTCCCGGACGCCCGCATGACCGTGTCGTGGAAGGCGCGGTCGTGTTCCTCGTACGTCAGGTGGTCGTCCACGAGCTCGTCCATCCGGTCGACCAGCGCGCGCAGCCGGTCGACGGTGTCGGAGTCCGCCACGCGGGCGGCGACGTTGGCCATGTCGGCCTCCAGCACGCGCCGGGTGACGACGACGTCGTCGAGGATCGCCAGGCTCTCGTCCTCGGCGATCGTCGCCGAGAGGACGAGCTCGTCGAGCATGTCCCACGACGTCGGCGGGGTGACCATGGTGCCGGCGCCCTGGCGCACCTGCACCAGGCCCTTCTCCTGCAGGATCTTCACCGCTTCGCGGACCACGGTCCGGCTCACCGAGAAGGCCTCGCACAGCGCGGGCTCGGGCGGCAGAGGCGTCCCCGACGGGTGCACGCCGCGCACGATGCGCACCACCAGCTCCGCCGTCACCGCCTTGGCGAGGCTCGCCGGTCGGCGCACCCAGGCAGGCGACGGAACGTCGCGGGCCGATTCCTGCGATGCCGTCATCTCATCCTCCGATGGCCTGCCGGGACGGCACGCCCACCGGCGAGTATATGTCAGCAGTATTGACGTCAGACGTCATACGAGTTACGTTTTCGCCGCAGACGGCCGGGTCAACCGGCCACGCTCTGGAGAGTGACAGCCATGAAGCAGCGAACACTGTGGTCGGCCGTCCTGGTCGCGGGGCTGACCGTGGCGGGATGTGGAAGCGCCACCCGAACGGCCCCCTCACCTGCCGCTTCCGGAACCTCCGGCACCGGCAAGCTGGTGGTCTGGGACTGGAAGTCGGGCGACGCGACCGCGGCCTCCTATATCGAGAAGGCGAAGGCGGACTTCGCCAAGAAGCACCCGGGCGTCACGGTCGAGTTCGTGGCCCAGCCCTTCGACAACTACTACACCCTGCTCGGCACGGCCATCCAGTCCAGCACGGGACCGGACGTCATGCTCTTCAACGGAGGCGGGCAGCTGCGTGACCGCGTGGACGCGCTCCTCCCGCTCGACGAGTACGTGGCCGAGGACCGCCAGCGGCTCGCGGGCTGGGACGCGTTCAGCAAGGACGGCAAGGTCTACGCCGCGCCGGTGACGCTGCAGGGACACCCGATCTACTACAACAAGGACATCTACCAGAAGGCGGGGCTCGACCCGGCCAAGCCGCCCGCGACGTGGGACGAGCTCATGACCGCCTGCGCGGCCGTCAAGAAGGCGGGGAAGAGCTGCTTCGCGCTGGGCAACAAGGAGGGCTTCGGCATCCAGTTCTTCCTCTCGGGCCTGGGCTCGGGCGTGCTCACTCCCCAGGAGTACGACGACTGGATCGCCGGCAAGCGCGACTGGACCTCCCCCCACGTGAAGCAGATCTTCACGCTGTGGAAGGACGTCAACGACAAGGGCTTCAACAACGCCGGAGCCAACTCGACCGCGATGTTCAACGACTCGTGGGCGATCTTCCAGTCCGGCAAGGCCGCCAACGTCATCGGGCTGATGTCGGACATCGGGCACTGGAAGGACTTCGGCGAGTTCCTGCCGCCCGACCAGATCGGCGTGATGCCGGCCCCGGTCGTGACCGACGGAGCCGCTCCGAGCCTCGCCTACGACGGCGGCATCGGCTACGGGGTCGCGAAGTGGACCAAGGACCCGAAGCTGGCGGCCGACCTGGTGCGGTCCCTGACGTCGACCGACGCCCTGACCGCGTTCTACGCCAAGGCCGGCGCGATCGCCTCCGACACCACGATCGACGCGTCGCAGTCCGGCCCGGCCGCCGGCGCCATCGTGGCGGCGATCAAGAGCGGTAAGCCCGCCCTGCACGTCGCGTTGTCCTCGAAGACGCTGGACCTGATGGGACGGCTGTCCCAGAAGCTGCTGAGCGGGTCGGTGACCGTCGACAAGGCGATGGACCAGATGGCCGCGGCCGACAAGGCGAGCTGACAATGCCGATCGGAGGCTCCTCCCCACTGGTCCGCCCGGGCGCGCCCGGGCGGACCAGTGGGGAGGACACCACACGACAGGCGAGCCACCGTGCCACCGGAGCGGGCTCCCGGCGGGCGGCGCGCTCGGAGCGTCTCGCACCGTACGTCCTGGTGGCTCCGGCCGTACTGATCATTCTGGTGCTGCGGCTGTACCCGCTGATCCTCGGCGTCAACTTCTCCTTCACGGGCGACGGCGACCGGAACGGGTCCGCGGTCGGGCTCGACAACTACCTGGACCTGTTCGACGACCCGCTGTTCCGCACCGCGCTGGGCAACGTGGGGCTGCTCGTGCTGCTGCTGCCCGTGGCGGTGGCGATCCCGGGCCTGCTCGCGACGTTCATCTACCTGCGGGTCCCCGGGCACCGGGTGTTCCGCAGCGTCTACTTCTTCCCCGCCGTGCTCTCACCGGTGATCGTCGGTTCGATCTTCAACCTGATGCTCGCCTTCGACGGCCCGCTGAACACCCTGCTCGGCACGATCGGCATCGGCCCGGTCGACTGGCTCGGCGACCCGGACGTCGCCATGTTCACCGTGGTCGGGGTACAGGTGTGGGCGACGTTCGGGATGGCGCTGGTGGTCTTCCTCGCCGGGTTCTCGACCCTCGACTCCTCGCTGCTGGACGCCGCGCAGATGGACGGCGCGTCACTGGCCCGGACCATCTGGCACGTGGTCATCCCGAGCCTGTCCCGCACCATCGCGTTCGTGCTCGTGACGACCATGATCGGCATGCTGACGTCCATGTTCGGCCTGCTGTACGTCATGACCAGCGGCGGCCCGGAGGGGTCGACGTACCTGCCGGAGTACTACATCTGGATCCAGCAGGGACAGATGAACCGCCCGGCGCTGGCCTCCGCCGCGTCGACGGTTCTCTTCCTCATCATGCTCGTGGTGGGGCTGGCGCAGGTCGGCCTGCTCCGCCGCGCGGGAAGGCAGGACTGATGCGCGGCAGGCGCCTGAGCGGATGGGTGGCCGCCGTGCCGATGGCGGCCCTCGCGCTGGCCACGGTCTACCCCCTGGTGTTCACCGCCAACGTCGCCATGAAGACCCGGCGTGAGTACATCCTCGACCGGTTCGCCCCCCTGAACTCGCCGCACTGGGAGAACATCGGCACGGCCTGGTCCGACGCCGGCATGGCGCGGTACTTCGCCAACTCGCTCCTCGTGGTGACGGTCTCGGTGGCCCTGCTACTGCTGCTCGGGTCGATGGCGGGCTTCGCGCTGAGCCGGCTGCGGTTCCGCGGCTCCAGGATGATCTTCCTGGGCTGTCTCGCGGCGCTGTTCGTGCCGTTCCAGGTGATCATGGTGCCGCTCGCCCGGGTCATGGCGGACACCGGTCTCATCGACACCTATCCGGGACTGATCCTCGCCTACGTCGCGCAGTGGCTCCCGTTCACCGTCTTCCTGATGACCAGCCACTACACGACGATCCCGATGGAGATCGTCGACGCGGCGCGGATCGACGGCAACACCGTCTACGGCGTCTACCGGCGGATCATGATCCCGCTCGGCAGGCCGGCGCTGTTGTCGGTCGGCATCCTCGACACCCTGTTCTGCTGGAACGACGTGCTGATCGCCCTGCTGACGATGAACTCGGCCGACCACCGCACCCTCATGGTCGGGGTCACCTCGCTGCGCGGACAGTACTCCGACGACATCCCCACCTTCGCCTCCGGAGTCCTGATCGCCGCCGTCCCGGTCCTGATGATCTATCTGTTCCTCCAGCGCCAGATCGCCGACGGCGTGACCGCTGGTTCCACGAAGGGCTGACATGCGGATTTCGGGGTATCGCACGCTCAAGACGGTCCAGGACTGGGGCCGCCCGGTCGGCGACGCCAACGGCGTCTACGCCGACGGGGTCGTACCGGTCCAGATCGTCATGGTGGACACCGACGAGGGGATCACCGGGGTCGGCATCGGGCCGCACGTGGAGATCGACACGGTGTTCGCCGCCGTCGAGGGCGAGGATCCGCGTGCCGTCA
Source organism: Microbispora sp. H10670 (assembly GCF_014161385.1). Classification (NCBI taxonomy): domain Bacteria; kingdom Bacillati; phylum Actinomycetota; class Actinomycetes; order Streptosporangiales; family Streptosporangiaceae; genus Microbispora; species Microbispora sp. H10670. Next base: position 9,228 of record NZ_JABBWW010000047.1, read on the forward strand.
CGGCGCTCTACGACCGCATGCTGCGGCACACCTTCAAGGCGGGTCACGCCGGCGTCGTGTTCGGGACCATCGGCGCGATCGACACCGCGTTGTGGGACATCAAGGCGCAGGCGGCCGGCGAACCGCTCTGGCGCCTGCTGGGGGGACGCGACCGGCGGGTCCCCGCGTACGCCTCGGGCCTGGACATCGGCCTGACCGACGACGAGCTCGTCGCGGCCTACAAGGAGTACGCCGGGTACGGCCTGCGCGCCGCCAAGATCAAGGGCGGCCTCGACGTCGAACGGGACCTGCGCCGGCTGAAGCTGGTGCGCGACGTCCTGACCGAGGCCGGGCAGGGAGCGCGGCCGGGCCTGATGCTCGACGTGAACGAGGCCTGGACGCGCAAGCAGGCCGTCCGGCACGTCGGCGAGATCGAAGACGTCCTGGACCTCACCTGGATCGAGGAGCCCGTACGGCGCTGGGACGCCGAGGGCATGGCCGCCGTCGGCCGCGGGATCCGGGCCTCGGTCGCCGCCGGGGAGAACCTCAGCGGGCTCGAACAGTTCCGTCCGCTGCTCGCGGCGGGGGCCGTCGACATCGTCCAGACGGCCGCCGTGTGGGGCGTCACCCACTTCCTCCGGGTGTCGGCCCTCGCGCACGCCCACGACCTGCCGGTCAGCCCGATCGGCAACACGCCGGTCGGGCTGCTGCACGCCGCCACGTCGGTGCCGAACCACCTGGTCAGCGAGCTGCAGGACCTGCGGCCGCCGCTCGGCGTGTCCGCCGACATGCACATCGAGGACGGCGCGTTCGTCCTCGGAGACGCGCCGGGCCACGGCCTCACGGTCGACGAGAGCGCGATCGGCGCGTTCACCCGGCGGGCGAGCGCGGCCACGGCCGACAGCCCCAACGTCCGGCCGGAGCACGCCGGGCGGCGTCTGCTCCCCGTGCCCGACCACGGCCACCGGCCGCACCAGCTCACCTCTTCAAGCGACCGGGCGGCGAGGTAACCCGTCCCCGAGGTACCCCGCCTCGAGGTAATCCGCACCGCCCGGCGCTCGCCGTCCCTGCGCACTCCGTGCCGGAAGAAAGGAAGAACCATGCGTCCGTCACCCGAGCCGCAAAGACGACCACAGGGAAGAACATCGGCCGCGGCATCCGCCGCCTTACTCGTGACCGCCGGACTGCTCGCCGCGCCCGGCCCCGCCCAGGCGGAGGCCCAGGCCACCGAGACGATCGTGGTGGCGCCCACCGGAGCCACGAACGCCGACGACGACAACAAGGGCAGCAAGGTGCGGCCGCTGGCCACCCTGGGAGAGGCACAACGGCGGGCCCGGGCCGCCGCGGCCGAGGGAACGCGCGACGTCACGGTCGAACTCCTCGACGGGACCTACCGGCTGACCTCGCCGCTGCGTTTCGACGCCGCCGACTCCGGCCGGAACGGGCACACCGTCACCTGGAAGGCCGCGCGCGGGGCCACGCCCGTGCTGAGCGGCGCCACGCCCGTCACCGGCTGGGAGGTCGACGACGAGGCCACCGGCGTCTACCGGGCCCAGGTCGGCGCCGGGTTCGACACCAGGCAGCTCTACGTGGACGGGAAGCCCGCGCAGCGCGCACGGATCAGCGTGGCACGGTCCGACATCACCCTGACCCCCACCGGCTTCACCATCAAGAACCCCGATCTCGCCTACCTCGCCACGCTTCCCGACCAGAAGCGCATCGACTTCCAGGCGATGCTGTCGTTCACCAACCGGTTCGCGCCGGTGGAGAGCATCTCCGGCTCCACGGTCGTGATGCAGCAGCCGGCCTGGGACAACAACACGTACGGGTACGACGCCATCCAGGCCCCGTTCCGGACACCGAAGTTCTTCCTGCTCAATTCGCGGAAGTTCCTGGACGAGCCCGGCGAGTGGTATCTGGACTCGACGGCTGGAACGCTCTACTACAAACCCCTCCCCGGCCAGGACATCTCCAGCGCGCGGGTCGAGCTTCCCCGCCTGGAGTCGCTGGTCCAGGTCGGCGGCACCTACGACGCGCCGGCCCACGACCTCCGGTTCGAGGGCCTGACCTTCACCGGCACCACGTGGCTGCGCCCCAGCACCTCCGACGGCTACGCGAACCAGCAGACCGGCGCCTTCATCAGCGGCGTCCAGCCCCATCGGCCGCCGGACGCGTTCACCTCGTGCGCCTCGGGCTGCAAGGGCTTCGAGGGCTCCCGCAACGGCTGGGCGCAGGCGGCCGCGGCGGTGCAGGTGTCGGCCGCGGAGGACGTCGCCTTCGTGGACAGCTCCTTCGTGAACCTCGGTTCCGTCGGGCTCGGCATCGGCAACGACGCCGACGCCCACGCCACCGGCGTGGGGCTCGGCGCGCACCGGGTGTCGGTCGTGGGGAGCACGTTCACCGCGAGCGCCGGCGGCGGCATCGTGGTCGGCGGCATCCGACCGGACGCGCACCACCCGTCCGATCCCCGCATGGTCAACAGCGACATCCTGCTGCGTGACAACCGCGTCTACGCGACCGCGCTCGAATACCTGGACCAGGACGCGATCTTCGCCAGCTACGTCACACGGCTGGCGATCGAGCACAACTACGTCTCCGACATGCCGTACACCGGCATCGGCGTCGGCTACGGCTGGGGCGCCAACGACCCGGGAGGCAGCCCCGAGTACATCAACCGCGGGCTGTACGACTTCCAGCCGCTCTACGACACGCCGACGACCCTGAGCGACGTCCGCGTGGTGGGCAACCACGTCCGCAAGGTCGTGCAGACCATGTTCGACGCCGGCTGCATCTACACGCTCTCGGCGATGCCGCGCAGCGTCATCGACGAGAACTACTGCGAGAGCAGCGGGCAGCTCGGCCTGTACTTCGACGAGGGCTCCCGCTACGTGAGCGCGAACCGCAACGTCTTCGTCGGCACCGCCGCGCAGTGGGCGCACGCCAACAACCAGAACGGCAACCACACCGGCGATCTCACCCTCACCGGCAACTACTCCACCAACCCCGCGATCACCGGCGTCGTCAACGGCCAGCGCGGCAACGTCACCAGGGACAACGTGACCATCGCCGCCGGCAGCATCCCCGTCGAGGCCGCCCGGATCATCTACCAGGCGGGTCCCACCGGGGACTACCGCGGCGCGCCCGACCCGCAGCGGCCTCCGGTCGGCGTCTCCCTCACGGCGGACCCCGCCAGCGTGAGCGCCGGGGGGTCCTCGACCGTCACCGTCACGGCCGGGAACGTGAGCGACATCCGGGTCACCGACCTGACCGTCTCGATCACCGTCCCCGAGGGCTGGCGGGCCGAACGCATCGGCAGGCCCGTGAAGCGCGCGTTCCCCGCCGACGCCTCGGCCACCGAGACATGGAAGATCACCGCACCCGAGTCGTTCACGACACCGGTCAGCCGCGCGGCCGTCAAGGCGGCGGTGAGCTTCACCGCCGCCAAGACCGGGATCGGCTACACGCTGGACAGGTCGCTGACCCTGACCGCGCTCAACCCGCTCACCTCCCTGAAGTCGCACGGCTCGGTGCCGAGCCGGTTCGCGGAGGCCGGGCCGGAGTACGCCATCCTCACCACCGGGACCGACATCTGGCAGGACGCCGCCGGGTCGTTCGACGAGTACGGCGCGCTCTACCGGGACGACGCGGCCGGGAGCGCGTCCACCGTGACCGCGCGGGTCACCCAGATGGACAACACCAACGCCTGGGCCAAGGCGGGGGTCGTCCTCCGCAACGACGTCACCGGCACGGGCTCGTCTCCCGGATACGCCGTCATGGTGGTCACCCCCGGGAACGGGGTCGCCTTCCAGTGGGACTCCAACGGCAACGGCTACCTCGACTCGTTCAGCGGGGCCTCGGGGATCAAGGCGCCCGCGTGGGTCCGCCTCGTCCGCTCCGGCGACCAGGTCAGCGGTTACTACTCCACGAACGGCACCACCTGGACCAAGGTCGGCCCGACCGTGACCCTGCCCGGCATCGCCGACCGGCAGGACGCGGGACTGATCGCCACGTCCCACGCGGCGGGCGTGACGGGGCAGTTCGGCTTCGCCGACTTCGGCGTGAGCTGATCCGGGCGCCGTCCGGGCCCGCCTGAGCCCGGACGGCGACGGAACACGGAACGGAACACGACACCGAACACGGCGTCGGGGGCCGGCCGCGATGGCGGCCGGCCCTTGACCGTTCGCCATGCGAGCGCTAACAATCGCCGGGCGACACACTCCTGCGATCAAGGAGAAGCCCGTGCTCAAGGCACAGCTGACCATCGATCCCGCCCAGCGGGTGGCTCCGGTGCGGCGCCGTACGTTCGGCACGTTCGTCGAGCACCTCGGCCGCTGCGTCTACACCGGGATCTACGAGCCCGGCCACCCCACCGCCGACGCGGACGGATTCCGCGGCGACGTGCTCGCGCTCACCCGTGAGCTGGGCGTGACCACCGTCCGCTATCCCGGCGGCAACTTCGTCTCCGGCTACCGCTGGGAGGACGGCGTGGGCCCGCGTGAGCGGCGCCCCCGGCGGCTCGACCTGGCCTGGCACAGCACGGAGACCAACGAGATCGGGGTCGACGAGTTCGTCCGGTGGTCCCGCCTGGCCGGCCTGGAGCCGATGATGGCGGTGAACCTCGGCACGCGCGGCGTCCTGGAAGCCGTCGACCTGCTCGAATACTGCAACATCCCGTCCGGGACCACGCTCTCGGACCTGCGGGTGGCGGGCGGCGCCAAGGAGCCGCACGACATCCGCATCTGGTGCCTGGGCAACGAGATGGACGGCCCCTGGCAGATCGGGCACAAGACCGCCCGCGAGTACGGCAGGCTCGCCGCGGAGACGGCCCGGGCCATGCGCATGGTCGACCCCGGACTCGAACTGGTGGCGTGCGGCAGTTCCGGCTCCTCGATGCCGACGTTCGGGTCCTGGGAGACGACCGTCCTCGAGGAGACCTACGACCTGGTCGACCACATCTCCTGCCACGCCTACTACGAGGAGAAGGACGGCGACCTCGGCGGCTTCCTGGCCTGCGCGACCGACATGGAGCACTTCATCTCCACGGTCGTCTCGATCGCCGACCAGGTGGGGGCGCGGCTCGGCTCCGACAAGAAGATCTCCGTGTCGTTCGACGAGTGGAACATCTGGTACCTCAGCAGGCACCAGTCGGCCCCTCCCCCGCCGGACTGGCCGATCGCGCCGCCGCTGCTGGAGGACCACTACCACCTCGCCGACGCCGTGGCGTTCGGCGGCCTGCTCGTCACGCTGCTGCGGCACAGCGACCGGGTCGCGGCGGCCTGCCTGGCCCAGCTCGTCAACGTGATCGCGCCGATCATGACCGAGCCGGGCGGCCGGGCCTGGCGGCAGACGACCTTCCACCCGTTCGCCCAGGCCGCGCGGTACGCCTCGGGCGACGTCCTGCTCACCGAGCCGGTCGGGCCGTCGTACGAGACCGGCGAGTTCGGGCAGGTCCCGGTGCTCCACGCGGTCGCCACCCACGACGACCGGTTCACCACGGTGTTCGCGGTGAACCGGTCGGTGACCGAGCCCCTGGAACTGGAGCTCGACACGCGGGCGCTCGGCGCCGTACGGATCGCCGAGGCCACGACGCTCGCCCACGAGGACGTGTACGCCCGCAACACGGCCGACGACCCCGAGCGGGTGGCGCCCCGCCCCAACACCTCCCACCGGAGCGATCCCCCGCGGATCGTGCTGCCGCCGGTCTCCTGGAACGTGATCAGGCTGACGAGGGCCTGACCGGCGGCGCGGTGCTGTCGCGGACCACCAGTTCGTTCGCGAGGTCGATGCGGCTCGTGGCCACCTCCCCGCCACGGGCCAGGTCGAGCAGCATCTGGGTCGCGACCACCGCCATGTCGGACAGCGGCTGGTTCACCGTGGTCAGGGCGGGCTCGACCCAGGCGGCGGCCGGCACGTCGTCGTACCCGACCACGGACAGCTCGCCGGGGACGTCGAGGCCGAGCCGCCGCGCGGCCCGCAGCACGCCGAGCGCCTGGAGGTCCGACCCGGCGAAGATCGCGGTCGGGCGGGCGGCGCCCGACAGGAGGTCCATGCCGTGCTCGAAGCCGGCGTCGACGTAGAAGTTGCCGTACCGCACCAGGGCGGGGTCGACGGCCAGCCCGGCCTCGTCGTGGGCGACCCGGAAGCCGGCGACCCGCGCCCTGCTGCACAGCACGTCCTTCGGGCCCGAGACGACCGCGATCCGGCGGTGGCCGAGCTCCAGGAGATGGCGGGTGGCGAGCAGGCCGCCGTTCCAGTTGTTGGAGCCCACCGTGGGCACGGACGCGGGGGTCACGCTGTCGGTGTCGACGACGACGAACGGGATCCGCTGCCGCCGCAGCCTCCGCTGCTGCGACTGCGACGGGCCGCACAGGACGAACAGCACCCCGAGCGGACGGCGGTCGAGCAGGCCGTCGAGCCACTCCTCCGGCAGCCGGTGCGCTCCCCCCAGCTGCGAGAGGGCGACCTCGATCCTCGCGGGGGCGGCGACGGAGTCCACGCCCCGGATGATCTCCATCGACCAGACGGAGTTCAACTGGTGGAAGACGAGGTCGATCTGGCCCTTGAGCGGCCGCCGTCTGACGCGGGGGCGGTACTCGTGCCGCGCCAGGCACGCCTCGACGCGTTCCCGGGTGGCCGGCGCGACGTCGGGGCGGCCGTTGAGGACCTTGGACACCGTGGTCACCGAGACACCGGTCTCCTCGGCGATGGACGCGATCGTCGCGCGGCGGGTGCCCTGGGCGGAGGTAGGGCTGGTCATCGGTCCACTCGTCGTTTCCGTGGGCTGGTAGTTTCCGAAAATTTCGTGAAACTCTACCAGCGCGAGGGCCTTCGATAAGCCGAGACCAGCGTGATCGCGGAGCCAGCGGACGGCCCTTGACTTCCCTCTTGACGCCCCTTGTCCAGGGGTTTATATTTCCGCAATATTAATCCACATTATCGAAACTTTCGGTCATATCGCCCGGCGTCTTCCGTTCGCGGCGTGCTGACGCGGCGGCGTGGTGGCGACGCGGCGGCGCCGCCACCGGAAATGGCACCGGAGGCACGAGGATGAGCACCACCAAGGCGATCGACGGGTCACCGGACACCGGTGATCCCCGGCGGGCGGGCCCCGGCCCGGCCCGTACGGAACGCCCTCCGGGCCGCACCTGGCGTCAGGCGCTGCGCCGTGACTGGCAGCTGTACTCGCTGGCGATCCTCCCGCTGCTGTTCTTCCTGGTGTTCCGCTACCTGCCGATGATCGGCAACGTGATCGCCTTCCGGAAGTTCCGGCCCGGCGGCGGCATACTGGGTGAGGAGTGGGTGGGCCTGCGCTACGTGCGCATGTTCCTGAACGACCCCTCGTTCTGGCACGTGTTCACCAACACGGTGGTCCTCGGCGCGCTGACCCTGCTGTTCTGCTTCCCGATGCCGATCGTGCTGGCCCTGCTGCTCAACGAACTGCGCGGCCGGCGGATCAAGCGGTTCGTCCAGTCGGTGTCCTACCTGCCGCACTTCGTGTCGATGGTGGTAGTGGCCGGTCTCGTCATGGAACTGCTGTCGGTGGACGGGCCGGTGAACCAGGTGCTGCGGGCACTGGGCGACGATCCGATCGCGTTCATGCAGGAGGCGGGCTGGTTCCGGACGATCTACGTCTCCTCGGAGATGTGGCAGACCGTCGGCTGGGGGACGATCATCTATCTCGCCGCGCTCACGACGATCGACGACCAGCTGTACGAGGCGGCCCGGATCGACGGCGCGAGCCGGTGGCGGCAGATCTGGCACGTGGCCCTTCCCGGCATCCGGCCGACCGCGGTCACCCTGCTGATCCTCAACATCGGCACGTTCATGGCGGTCGGCTTCGAGAAGGTCCTGCTGCTCTACAACCCGCTGACGTATCCGACCGCCGACGTGATCTCGACGTACCTGTACCGCATGGGCATCATCTCCAACAGCTTCAGCTACGCCGCGGCGATCGGCCTGTTCGAGGCCCTCATCGGGCTCGCCCTGGTGCTGTCGGCGAACCTGATCTCGCGCCGGACCGTGGGGACGAGCCTGTGGTGACCGTGGACCGGACCCCGGGCCGTCAGGTGTTCCGGGTGGTCAACGCCGTCGTCCTCGCCGGCGTCGTGCTGGTGACCCTGTATCCCTTCGTCAACATCGTCGCGCGGTCGCTGAGCGACGAGTTCGCGATCCGGGCCGGCAAGGTGAACCTCCTCCCCGTCGGGTTCACCTTCCATACGTACGGGTTCGTGGCGTCCGACCCGACGTTCTGGACGAACTACCGCAACACGGTGGTCTACACGGTCGTCGCCACGGCCATCGCGATGATCATGACGACCTGCTACGCGTACGTGCTGTCGAAGAGGCACCTGAAGGGCCGCACGTTCCTGATCGGGGTCGCGGTCTTCACGATGTTCTTCTCCGGCGGGCTCATCCCCAACTACGTGCTGATCTCCGGCCTCGGGATGAAGGACACCATCTGGGCCATCGTGCTGCCGAACGCGATCAGCGTCTTCAACCTCCTGGTGATGAAGACGTTCTTCGAGGGCATCCCGGCGGAGCTGGAGGAGGCCGCCGCGATCGACGGCATGAGCACGTACGGCATCCTGCTGCGGATCGTGCTGCCGCTGTCGAAGGCGGTCATCGCCACGATGGTGCTGTTCTACGCCGTCTCGTTCTGGAACTCGTGGTTTCCCGCATTCCTCTACATGACCCAGAGCGACCTGTTCCCGGTGACCGTCTACCTGCGCAACCTCACCGCGGGGGCCACCACGGGGACGTCCGTCGGCGCCGACGCCACCGACATGACCGTCGCCACCAACATCAAGGCGGTGACGATGGTCCTCACCGTCCTCCCGATCCTGACGATCTATCCCTTCGTCCAGCGGTACTTCGTCAAGGGAGTCATGCTCGGCGCGGTGAAGGGATAGCCGCGCCGATCCTCGCACTCAGGCAGCCCCGCTCCCCCAGGGAAAGGACCCCCCTCTCATGCACAAGATCAACCGGCGTCAGGCGATGGTCGCCATGGGTGCGTTCGCCGCGCTCGCCGGCTGCGGCAGCGGTGACGAGACCGGCGGCAAGAAGAGCGGTGAGGCCCTCTCGGCGAACCGGGACGGCGCGATGGCCGACTACGCCGCCGGCAAGCAGTTCAAGGCCGCCGCGCCGCTGACGTTCACCATCCTCTACAACAACCACCCGTTCTATCCGCTGCAGAAGGACTGGTTGTTCTGGTCCGAGCTCACCAAGCGGACGAACGTGACGCTCCAGCCGAACGTGGTGCCGCTCAGCGACTACGAGAACAAGCGCAGCCTGATCATCGGTGCGGGCGACGCACCAATGATCATCCCCAAGACCTACCCGGGCCAGGAGGTTCCCTTCGTCGCCTCCGGCGCGGTCCTGCCGGTCAGCGACTACATCGACCTGATGCCGAACTTCAAGGACAAGGTCGCCAAGTGGAACCTGCAGCCCGACCTGGACACCCTCCGGCAGTCGGACGGCCGCTTCTACCTGCTCCCCGGCCTCCACGAGGACTACTGGGTGGAGTACACGCTGGAGGTCCGCGCCGACGTCCTCGAGAAGCTCGGGATTGAGACCCCGCAGACCTGGGACGACGTGCACGCCATGCTCAAGGCGATGAAGGAGGAGCACCCCGACTCCTATCCCTACTCCGACCGGTGGTCCGTGCCCACCCCGGGCGGCGCCATGCTGAACCAGGTCTTCGGCCTGGGCTGCGGGGCCCGCGGCGGCTGGGGCTTCAACACCGGCCTCACCTGGGATCCGGCCGCCGGGAAGTGGGCCTACACGGGCGCGATGCCGCAGTACAGGCAGATGCTGGAGTTCATCCACACCCTGGTGCAGGAGAAGCTGCTCGACCCGGAGAGCTTCACGCAGACCGACGACCAGGCGATCCAGAAGCTGGCGTCCGGCAAGTCCTTCGTGATCAGCGGCAACGCCCAGACCCTCGTCAACGAGTATCGCCCGCCGCTGAAGAAGGCGAACCCGAAGGCCAGGCTGGTCAAGATCCCGGTGCCCGTCGGGCCGCTCGGGCCCATCAAGGCCGACTCCAACGACACCCGGCTGGAGAACGGCATCATGATCTCCGCGAAGGCCAAGGACAGCAAGAACTTCGTGGCGATGATGCAGTTCATCGACTGGCTCTGGTACTCCGACGAGGGCCAGGTGTTCGCCAAGTGGGGCGTCGAGGGGGTCACCCACACCAGGGACGCCTCCGGCTTCCACCTCGCGAAGGACGTCGACTTCGTCGGGCTCAACCCCGGGGCGCCCAAGCACCTGCAGAAGGACTTCGGCTTCTCCAACGGCGTGTTCGCGTACGGCGGGAGCACCGAACTGCTCCAGTCGGTCTTCTCGGAGGAGGAGATCGAGTGGCAGAAGGCCATGAACGCCCGGAAGGCGCTGCCGCCGAAGCCGCCGGCCCCCCTCAACGACGAGGAGCGTGAGCAGGCCGCGCTGTGGCAGACCCCGCTGAAGGACCACGCCACGCAGAACTCGCTCGAGTTCATCCTCGGCAAGCGTGACTTCTCCGAGTGGGACGCGTACGTGCAGGAGCTGGAGGCCAAGAACATGTCCGCCTACGTGAACCTGGCGAACAGCGCCTACGAGCGGTACAAGAAGGAGCACGGCTGACCGTCGCGCCGGTAGGCGCGCTCGACCCCGCGGCGGCCCGATCGACCAGGAGACTCCCCCATGACCGACACGACGACGACGTCGCGGGCGGCGACGACGGAGGCGGCACGGCGGTTCGGCACCGGCCCGCTCTCGCGGGCCGCCGCGCTGGTCTACACCCTGCTCGTGGTCGAACTGCTGCTGCTGACCGCCTGCCTGCCCGGCCTGGCGGGGCTCGTCCTGCTCGGCCTGTTCGGGCGTGACGCGGCCAACCTGCCGCTGGCCGCGGCCTGCCTGCTCCCGGCCGGCCCGGCGCTGTCGGCCGCGCTGTACGCGCTGCACCGCCGCCGCCCGGATCTGGCGGACCTGCGTCCGGCGGCGGCGTTCCTGCGCGGCTACGCGATGAACGTCCGCGGCGCGCTCAAGGTGTGGGTCCCGGCGCTGGCGTTGCTGACCGTCGTCGCGGTCGTCCTCGCGAACTTCCCCGCCGCCGGAGTGCCGGACTGGTGGACGGTGCCACTCGTCGTCATCGGGGTGGTGACGGTGGTGTGGACCGCGAACGCGCTGGTGATCACCTCTCTCTTCGCGTTCCGGGGGCGGGACGTCGCCCGCCTGGCCGCCTACTTCCTGTTCCGGACGCCCCGGGTGGCGCTGGGCGACGCGGGACTCCTCGTCGCGGCGGCCGGTCTCACACTGGTCGCCACCGAGGCGGCGACGGCGGCGCTGGCCTCGGTGTTCGCGGCGCTGCTGCTGCTGAACAGCCGGCCGATGATCGCCGAGGTGCGCGACAGGTTCACCGCGTGACCCTCCCGCGACGACCGGCACGCCTGTCCGAAGGGAAGTCCCGTGACCTTTTCCGGCCCGCCCGGCACCCCCGGTTCGCGCGGCGTCCACCCGGCGTGGCTGCCGGACGAGGCGTTCCGGCCGATCGGATCGCGCCGTACGCTCCTGTGCGGCGGCGGACCGCTCGCCGGGACCGTGCACGAGGAGGTGGCGTCGGCCTGCGCCCGGTACGGCGGCAGCGTCCGGCGGCGGGCGGCCGGCCCGGACGAGGCCCCGGAGGCCGTTCCGGACGACGGCCCGGAGGCCGGCCCGGACGACGGCGCGGACGACGGCGGGCCGTACGACCTCGTGCTCGCGCTCACCACGGCCGGGCCCCTGCCCGCGGTCGCCGAGACGGCCCTGGCCGGGTTCCGGCGAGGGCCCGCGCCGGGTGGCGGCCCGGCGGTCGGCCCGGACATCGGCCCGGACATCGGCCCGGACATCGGCACGGACATCGGCCCGGACATCGGCACGGCCGGCGGGGACGAGGGCATCGGGGACGAGGGCTACGTCGTCGCCCGGCACGACGGCGTCACGGTGGTGCTCGCCGATTCGACGACCGGCCTGCTCTACGGCCTGTTCCATCTGGTGCGGCTCGGCGAGGAGGCGTTCGGCGCCGCGCGGCCGGCCGAGCACCACCGGCCCGCGGCCCGGCTGCGCATGCTCGACCACTGGGACAACGTGGACGTGCACCCGGTGATGGGCCAGGTCGAGCGCGGCTACGCGGGCGGGTCGATCTTCTGGCGCGACGGCGCGTTGCGCGACGACCTGACGCGGGTCCGCGCCTACGGGCGGCTGCTGGCCGCCTGCGGGGTGAACGCGGTCACGGTGAACAACGTGAACGTGCACGCCACGGAGACCCGCCTGCTCACCGATCGTCTCCGCGACGTCGCCGCGATCGCGGACCGGCTGCGCCCCTACGGCGTACGGGTACACCTGTCGGTGAACTTCGCCGCGCCGGTCGCCCTCGGCGGGACGGCGACCGCCGACCCGCTCGACGAGGACGTGCGGACGTGGTGGGCCGCCGTAACCGCGCGGGTGTACGAGACGATCCCCGACTTCGGCGGCTACGTGGTCAAGGCCGACTCCGAGGGGCAGCCGGGGCCCCACGCGTACGGACGTGACCACGCCGACGGCGCGAACCTGCTCGCCGAGGCGCTGGCGCCGTTCGGCGGGGTCGTCCACTGGCGCGCCTTCGTCTACAACCACCGGCAGGACTGGCGCGACAGGTCGACCGACCGGGCCCGCGCGGCGTACGACCACTTCACCCCGCTCGACGGGCGCTTCCGCGACAACGTGATCCTCCAGGTGAAGCACGGCCCGATCGACTTCCAGGTGCGCGAGCCGGTCTCGCCGGTGATCGCGGCGATGCCCCGCACCCGGGTCGCGGTGGAGCTTCAGGTGACGCAGGAGTACACCGGCCAGCAGCGGCACGTCTGCTACCTCGCGCCGATGTGGAGCGAGGTGCTCGGCTTCCGCCCGTGGGGCCCCGCCGGGCCAGGCGTGGCCCACGTGGTGGCCGGTGACGTCGCCGATGGCGCGGCCGGCGGAGGGCTGGTGGGGGTCTCCAACGTCGGCGACGACCCCTACTGGACCGGCCACCCGCTCGCCCAGGCCAACCTGTACGCCTTCGGCCGGCTCGCCTGGGCGCCGTCCTCCGACCCGGCCGCGATCCTCGACGAGTGGATCGGCCTCACGTTCCCGGCGGCGGGCGGGAACGACGCGACCGGCGGGGACGACGGGCGGCTGCGGGAGGCGCTGCACGAGATCATGGACGACTCGTGCGGCACGTACGAGCGGTACACCGTGCCGCTCGGCGTGGGGTTCATGGTCCGCCCCGGCCACCACTACGGCCCGGACGTGGACGGGTACGAGTACACGCCGTGGGGCACCTACCACTTCGCCGACCGCGACGGCGTTGGCGTCGACCGCACCCGCGCCACCGGCACGGGGTTCACGGGCCAGTATCCGCCGCCGTGGTCGGAGGTCTACGAGTCGCTCGCGCGGTGCCCCGACGAACTGCTGCTGTTCTTCCACCACGTCCCGTACGGGCACGTGCTGCACGACGGGACCACCGTCATCCAGCACATCTACGACACGCATTTCGCCGGCGTCGAGGAGGTGGACCGGGCGCGGCTGCGCTGGGCGGAGCTCGCCGGGCTGGTGCCCGACGCCCCGCACGCCCGCGTACGCGAGTTGTTCGCGGAGCAGCTCCGCTGCGCCGAGGAGTGGCGCGACCAGGTCAACGCGTACTTCCTCCGCAAGTCGGGCGTGCCCGACGCCCGAGGCCGCCGCATCCCCTGAGCATCCCTGAGCCCCTCCCCGAACGCCGGACCTTCCGGACGCCGGGGCTTGCGATCGCGACAGGCGCCGCAATCACCGCGCGTGACGCCACCGTGACGGCGGCGCCGACGCCGGGGCGTCCGTCCAGTCCACCCGCAAGATCGGCCCAAGTCAACGCGTTCCGGACATGATTAAGGCCAAAGGTCAGATGTTCTCGAGGGTCAAGGGGGCAAGATGGCGGGTTTTCGGGCGTTTTGATAACAACCATTGACCCATACATCAAATCTTTGTAGCTTTGCGCTCACCCCCTACACCGCCTCGTCACAGTGCCGGTCCCGCCGAGCCCGTCTGCCCCCGCCACCGCCGGGATCAGGCGTATCGGCGTGCGCCGGGCCGTCGGCAAGGCCGGAGCGCGTTTGGAGAACCGATGCCAGACCTGACGCGAAGGCAATTGATGAAGATCGGCACGGTCGGAGCAGGAGCTCTGATGCTGCCGATGCAGTGGACAGCGGTCGCCCGCGCCGGATCGTTGGCACCCCCGGAGGTACGCGCCGCCAACGACATGGCCCTGTGGTACGACCGGGGCGCCGGCACGGACTGGCTCCGCGCCCTTCCGATCGGCAACGGGCGCCTCGGCGCCATGGTGTTCGGCAACGTCGACGTCGAGAGGCTCCAGCTCAACGAGGACACCGTCTGGGGCGGCGGACCGTACGACCAGAGCAACCCCAAGGGCGCGGCGGCGCTGCCGGAGATCCAGCGCCTGGTCTTCGCGGACCAGTGGAGCCAGGCCCAGACCCTGATCGACCAGAACATGCTGGGCAAGCCCGCGGGCCAGCTCGCCTACCAGACGGTCGGCAACATCAGGCTGACCTTCCCCAGCACCAGCGGGTTCACGGAGTACAACCGCCAGCTCGACCTCACCACCGCCGTCACGTCCGTCAACTACCTGCTGAACGGCGTGCGGTACAAGCGCGAGGTCTTCGCCAGCGCGCCCGACCAGGTCATCGTCATCCGCCTGACCGCGGACAAGCCGGGCTCGATCACGTTCAGCGCGACCTTCGACACCCCCCAGCGCACGACGACCCGCACCAGCCCGGACAGCACCACGGTGGCGCTCGACGGCGTCTCGGGCACCTTCGAGGGCATCCCCGGCCAGGTCAAGTTCCTGGCCCTGGCCAAGGTCGTCGCCGAGGGCGGCGCGGTCACCAGCACCGGCGGAACGCTCCAAGTCGCCGCCGCGGACAGCGTGACGCTGCTGATCTCCATCGGCACCAGCTACGTGAGCTACAAGGACGTCAGCGGCGACTACCAGGGCATCGCCCGGCAGCACCTCGAAGCCGCCCAGCAGACGCCGTACGACCAGCTGCGCAGCCGGCACGTCGCCGACTACCAGGGCCTGTTCAAGCGGACGACGCTCGAACTGGACCGCACCGACGCGGCCGACCAGCCGACCGACGTCCGGATCGCCCAGCACGGGGCCGTCGACGACCCGCAGTTCTCCGCGCTGCTGTTCCAGTTCGGCCGCTACCTGCTGATCAGCTGCTCGCGTCCCGGGACGCAACCGGCCAACCTGCAGGGCATCTGGAACGACTCGTTGAGCCCGCAGTGGGACTCGAAGTACACCATCAACGCCAACCTGCCGATGAACTACTGGCCCGCCGACACGACGAACCTGTCGGAGTGCTACGAGCCGGTGTTCTCCATGATCAAGGACCTCACCGAGACCGGCGCCCGCACCGCCGAGGTGCAGTACGGAGCCGGCGGCTGGGTCACCCACCACAACACCGACGCGTGGCGGGCGACCTCGGTCGTCGACGGCGCGCTCTGGGGCATGTGGCAGACCGGCGGCGCGTGGCTGTCCACCATGATCTGGGAGCACTACCTCTTCACCGGCGACGTCGAGTTCCTGCGGAAGAACTACCCGGCGATGAAGGGCTCGGCGCAGTTCTTCCTCGACACCCTCGTCGAGGAGCCGAAGCTCGGGTATCTGGTCACGAACCCGTCGAACTCGCCCGAGCTGCCGCACCACCCGAACGTCAGCGTCGCCGCCGGCCCGACCATGGACAACCAGATCCTGCGTGACCTGTTCACCGGCTGCGCCGAGGCCAGCGAGGTGCTCGGCGTGGACGCGAGCTTCCGGGACCAGGTCCTGGCCGCCCGGGACCGGCTCCCTCCGATGAAGATCGGTTCGCGCGGCAACATCCAGGAGTGGCTGTACGACTGGATCGAGACCGAGCGGAACCACCGGCACGTCTCGCACCTGTACGGCCTGCACCCCAGCCACCAGATCACCAAGCGCGGCACTCCGGAGCTGTACACCGCGGCGCGGCGGACGCTCGAACTGCGCGGCGACGACGGCACCGGCTGGTCCCTGGCCTGGAAGATCAACTACTGGGCCCGGCTGGAGGAGGGCAAGCGGGCGCACGACCTGGTCCGCCTCCTCGTGACGCCGGCCCGGCTCGCGCCGAACATGTTCGACCTGCACCCGCCGTTCCAGATCGACGGCAACTTCGGCGCCACGTCCGGCATCGCCGAGATGCTGCTGCAGAGCCACGCCGGCGAGCTGCACCTGCTGCCCGCGCTGCCGCCCGCCTGGACGAACGGACGGGTCAAGGGTCTGCGGGGCCGCGGCGGCCACACCGTCAGCGTGGAGTGGAGCGAGGGCCAGGCCGACGACTACCGCGTCAGGCCGGACCGCGAGGGCGTGGTCAAGCTGCGCGGCGACATCTTCGCGGGCCGCTTCAAGCTCCTCGACACAACAGGCGGCGGCACGGCCCAGTACAAGAGGGTCGAGCCCGACGCCATCGAGATCAACGCGCAGGCCCGCCACACGTACCAGGCGGTCGCCCTGCAGAAGATCACGATGACCGCGCCCGTCGAGGTGAGCCCGGGACAGGGAGGAAAGGTCAAGGTCACCGTCAAGGCGGTCGACATGCCGATCGCGCCCAACGCGACCGTGACGCTCCAGGCGCCGGAGGGGTGGACCGTCACCCCCGCGCAGGCCGAGGTGGGGCCCCTGGCGCCGTACGCGAAGGCCACCGTGCAGTTCACCGTCACGCCCGCCGCCGGCGCGGCGAGCGGCACCGCGGTCCTCACCGCGGTGGTGAGCGGCACCCAGGCGGGCGAGGACTGGACCGCGTCCACGCAGGCCACGGTGCGGGTGTGGAGCGGCGGCGAGAAGCCGCTGGAGGAGCTGTTCAGCAACGTCGCCGTCACCGACGACAACAACACCGCTCCCGGTGGCTTCGACGGCACCGGAGGGGCCAGCATCTCCGCCCAGGCGCTGGCGTCGGTCGGGGTCACCCCCGGGGCCACCGTCGCCAAGAACGGGGTGAACTTCAAGTGGCCCAACGTCCCGGTGGGCACCCCTGACAACGCCATCGCCTCGGGACAGTCCCTCAAGATCACCGGCACCGGCAAGACGCTCGGCTTCCTGCTGACCGGGACCTACGGCGCGGTGTCCGGACCGGCCACCATCGTCTACAAGGACGGCACGAGGCAGACCTTCACCCTCAGCTCGCCCGACTGGTACGGCGCGCCGAGGCCCGAGGGCGACGCGGCCGTCGTGGCCCCCTACCAGAACCGGCCGAACAACCAGCGGCAGAACACCGCCGCGACCATCTACTACGTCGGCGTGCCGCTGCAGAACAAGGAGATCTCCCGCGTCGACCTGCCCAACATCAGCGCACGGGCGGCGACCAACGTCGCGACGATGCACATCTTCGCCGTGGCCATCGGCGGCTGATCCCGCCCCGGTCACCGGTCACCGTCACCACCCGGAGGCCGCGGCACGGCTCACCAGCCGTGCCGCGGCCTCCGGCCGTGTTCTCGTCCTACTTCCGCCCGCCCGGCAGGCCCGTCAGCGCCTCCAGCAGCCGGTCCACGTCCGAGCGGTCGTTGTAGTGGACGAGACCGGCGCGTACGGCGGAGCCCCGGTCGCGGATGCCGAGGGCCAGGGCCGGCTCCCAGGCGTAGCAGTGCCCGTCCCACACGTTGACGCGGCGGGCGGCCAGATGCTCGGCGACCTCACGGGGCGTGTGTCCGTCCACCGTGAAGTAGACCGTGGCGGTGCGGCGCCGGGGTGACCCGATCAGCGTCACCCCGGGCAGGGACGACAACCCCTCCAGCAGATGGGCCAGCTCGGCCTGCTCATGGGCCTCCACCGCCGCCATGGAGACGCGCAGCCGCTGCCGGCGGGTGCCGGTGGCCTCCGGGTCCAGGCCGGCGAGGTGGTCGACCGCGGCGGCGACCCCCGCGAGGTCGGCGAAGGGCGCCGTCCCCGTCTCGAACCGGTCGGGCACGTCGTCCGGAGCGGAGGCGAGCTTGTCGGGCCGCAGGCGCTCCAACAGGTCCGGACGCGCCACGACGGCCCCGACATGCGGGCCCGACCACTTGTACGCGCTGGTCGCGTAGAAGTCGGCGCCCAGCGCGACCATGTCGACCGGCGTGTGCGGGGTGGCGTGCACGCCGTCCACGTACGTCAGGGCCCCGGCGGCGTGCGCCAGGTCGGCGATCCTCCGCACTTCGGGGATGGTCCCCAGGATGTTGCTCGCCGCGGTCACCGCCACCAGCCTCGTCCGTGCGCCGACGAGCTCGCCGTACTGGTCCGCGGGCAGTTCACCGCTCGGCACCTCGATCGACGCCCAGCGCACCCGGGCGCCGGCGCGCTCGGCCGCCTGCGCCCAGGGCCGGACGTTCGCGTCGTGGTCCAGCCGGGACAGCACGATCTCGTCCCCCGGGCCCCACTCCTTGGACAGGGCGTACGCGAAGCGGTAGGTGAGGGTGGTCATGTTCGGGCCGAGGACGACGCCGCCGGGATCGCCGCCGACGAGGTCGGCGACGGCCCGCCGGGCCTCGGCGACGATGGCGTCGGACCGCGAGCTGGCCGCGAACGCCCCGTGCGTGTTGCCGATGCCGGCCGAGTAGGCCGCCACGATGGCGTCGATCACGGGCTGGGGCACCTGGGTGCCCGCCGCCGCGTCGAGCCAGGCGGAGCCGTCGGACAGGGCGGGATAGAGGGCACGGACGCGTCCGATGTCGAAGCTCATGACTCCTCAGTCTCGCGGCACCATCAGCCGGAGAAAAGAGCTGATTTCGGTCATACAACCTGAAATCGCCTTCGACGCTGCACCCTCAAGATGAGTGCGCGGGACCGCTGTGGTGGAATGCCCGGCAAGACCCAATAGAAGCCCAGACGGGCGAAAGGGGATTCTCGTTGTGAGTGATGCCGAGACAGGTGGAATGTCGTTCCGGGCGAGGGTGCGCGGCTGCCTGCTCGGCGGGGCGATCGGCGACGCCCTCGGCGCGCCCGTCGAGTTCGACCCTCTGGCGGTCATCCAGCGCGACCACGGCAGCGCGGGCCTGGTCGACTTCACCCCCGACTGGCGGGGCAAGGTCGGGCTGATCACCGACGACACCCAGATGACGTTGTTCACCGCCGAAGGGCTGATCCGCGCCGACGTCCGCGTACGCGAGAGAGGCATCGGCAGCGAGACCGACGTCGTCCGCAACGCCTACCTGCGCTGGCTCGACACCCAGGAGCACCGCTCCCCGCCGCCGGCGGACGGTCTCGTCCGCACCGGCCGGCTTCGCGAGCAGGCCTGGCTGTACTCCCGTCGCGCGCCCGGAAACGCCTGTCTGTCCGGACTGCGCGTCGCGCCCGGTCCGGCCGCCGCTCCCGGCGAACCCGGGCCGGTCAATCCCCGGTCGAAGGGCTGCGGCACGGTGATGCGCTCGGCGCCGTTCGGGCTGGCCGCCCGCGACCCGTACGCGGCCTTCGATCTCGCGGCCAGATGCGCCCAGATCACGCACGGGCACCCGACCGGCTACCTGGCGGCGGGGGCCTTCGCGGCGATCGTCTTCTTCCTGGTCGAGGGCAGGCCGCCGATGGAGGCCGTACACCACACCCTCGAAATCCTGCGGGACAAGCCCGCGCACGAGGAGACCACCACCGCCCTCCAGGCCGCGGTCGCCCTGGCGGACGCGGCGAAGCCGTCACCCGAGACGGTGGAGTCGCTCGGCGGCGCCTGGGTGGCCGAGGAGGCGCTCGCCATCGGCGTCTACTGCACCCTGGTGAGCGACGACGACGTGGAGCGGGGGCTGCTGCTCGCCGTCAACCACTCCGGCGACAGCGACTCCACAGGCTCCGTCTGCGGCAACCTGCTCGGCGCCCGGCACGGCGAGGCGGCCCTTCCCGAGCGGTGGCTGTCCCGGCTCGAAGGCCGGGAGGTCATCTCCGAACTCGCCGACGACTTCGCGGACCAGTTCAGCGGCCAGTCCGGTGGAGGCCGCGCGGCGTCCGGCAAGTACCCCGGCTGCTGACCGGCTTTCGGCGGGTGGCCGGCTTTCGGCCCGTGGCCGCTGAAGTGATCGTCGCCGACGCACGTGTGCCGGCGGCTGTCACTCCAATTCGATGCTTGTTTCCCTGGCGACGTTGCTGAGACGGAGATAAGTTCGTGAGGGATGAACTTATCTTCTCCACTCCGGCGAACATATCGGGCAACCCGAAATGAATCGCCGGTTGGATGTCCGGAGAGTGCGGTTGCCGAGGCTATAGGACGATGTCTACCTTTGACATCGAATGCGAAGCGGGGGCGAGGGGCAGGCGGAACGGGGGACGGCGTGGCGGAAGAGATGGTGCCCAACCCTCGCCACGCGCAATTGGTGGAGCTCCTCAGGGAAGTGCAGAGCCGCGCCCACGAGGTCGGGCAGGCATATCACGGTATTTATGCCGCGATGCAGTCAGCCAACGTGTGGACAGGACCGACCGCCGCGAAATGGACGGACGAGGTGGCCGATCGGCATCACCGCCTGGCCCAGCTCGTACGGCAGATGACCCATGCGATCGAGGACGAACTGCACCGGCATCCGGCGATGGTGACCCGCTCCCAGGCCGAGCTCATCCGGCACCGGCTGACCGGGCGCCCCTGAACGCTGTGACCGCCCCGCCAGGAAGGACGCGATGACATCTCCCAGCGGCGACTTCTGCGGCATCGACCCGGCGGCGATGAACGCGATGGCGGCCGACCTGCGCCGGGCCGCCGACCGGCTCACCGCCTTCTCCGCCGACTTCGAGGGGCTGTTCCGGGCGAACGGGGTGAGCACCACTCCCCTCACGCAGGTCACCGCCATCGCCGACTGGGGCAGAGGCCAGGTGCCCAAGCTCTCGGAGCGGGCCGAACTGATCAAGGCGCTCAACGGAACGGGCGACCACACCTTCGCCCGCCTGCCGGACGCACTGGACAGCTTCGCGACCGGCCACGGCCTGGGCCTCATGTACGGCACCGGCCTCCTTGCGAACCCCGACTTCACCGTCGAGACAAAGGGTGACCTCGTCCATCAGCACATCAAGGAGATCGCCGCACTGGCCAAGGACCCCGCCGCCGCCGCGGCGTTCTTCGCCACGTTGCCCGCCGAAGTGCGCGACGCGCTGCCCGACCTCCTGATGAACACCGGCAGCCCGACCGCCAAGGCCGACCTGGCCGCGTTCAGCGACGCCCTGGGCGCCGCCCTGCGCGCCCCCGGCCGCATCCCGGCGTTCGAAAAGGTGAAGGCAGAACTGCTGAGCAAGCCGCCCGATCGAGGCGTGGCGTGGAACCGGCTCGCGCTGCTGGCCGGAGCGAAGGCCCCGACGGACATCCGTGTGGCCGCCGCCCGCGCTCTCGCTTTGGACGACTTCGTGAAGAACCCGCGGCAGGAGTGGATCGGCGGTAGCGCGAGCCTGTCCCGGACATACGGCTACTCCCCCGACACGATCGCCCTCGCACTGGAAGTGCTGTCGGGGGACGGCAAGGCCGCACGGGCCGCATTCACCCAGATGGGCGGCGACCGTGTCAAGCTCAGCCCGGTCGAGCTGATGAAGCGGTTCCTGGACCACAGCAAGTTCGTCGGCACCGGGAACGAGGTCGCCGACGCCTTCGGTCGTGTACTGGCAACCGCCTCCGGAGCGTACGACGAGAGGGATGGGGCGCATTCGACGGAGGCCGCGAGGTTCGCCTTCGACGTGATCCGGGAGATTCCCAAACTCGGCGTCCCGTACCCGATGCGAACGTCGATGGCCGAGATCGCGGGCTCCTACGCCACCGAGTTCACCGAGGGAGCCAACCTTGGTGATGCCAATCGCACCCAGCCCAGTGCCTTCGGGCCGGTCGAGACAATCGTGCCCGGCCTGAACCCGGTGTTCCGCCTCAGCCCGAAGGACACCTACGAGTTCGTCAAGACGTTCGCGGATTCGGCCGCGCACATCAAGCCCTTCGAAGAAGGAATGGGCAACCTCACCGAAAGGCTTGTCAATGTCGCCGCCAAGATGGACCACGGCAAGAGTACCAAACACCTCGAACGGGCGATGCGAGCGCTCGGCTACGTCGCCGGAATGCAGTTCGCGACGGAGCGGGAGGTGCAGGGGAAACTCGACGCCGAGGACCAGGCCCGGGTCAAGGCACAGATGTTCGCGTACGGCCTCGGTCTCGGCGTCACCGGGTTCGCCATTCCAGGCGTTGCCGGCCAGATTCTGTGGCTTGGGGTGTCCACCTTCACGCCACTCGGCGTGGAACCTGCAATCACACCTGACAGAAGCCGGGTGAGCGTACTTGACGCAAGGGACCGCGCTGCCTGGATGGCCCGGGAGACCTGGCTGGCGAACATCTTGATGTCCAATGGTTTCAAGGCCAAGGTCCCTCCGAATGACCCGCGCTTCTCCAAGGCACCAATCGCTGGAGCCGACGGCAGACTGCTGCCCTTCTCCGAAATGGCGAAGAACAAGGACGCCGTACGCAACTTCGACAACTGGCTCATCACCAACGGCTCCGGCGGACTGAACGATCGAGAACTTGGCGAGGTCCAGACCTCTCTTGAGGAGCGATTCGCGGGTGCAAGGAAAGTCGCAGAAACCCGGGGCCCTTCACCATACGAGTGATACTTGGCTTCATTTGCGTGGCAGACACTCCGTCTCGCCCCGCACTTTAATTCTGCCTATACTCGGAGAGGAAAGCTTAATCCGTGTGTGGTATTGATTACTCACAGCCTCCTGATAAGTCGGAGTCATGCCGACCTTGACCAACCTGTAGTCCGCAATGGCGTCCAGCGTTCCTACTAACGCGAGCGTTATGCCCTCAGAATCTCCAGAACCAACCTTAGCCCTTGCCTCAACCGCGTAGCTCCGTTTATATTTATCGTTCCCACAGGGGATGTCCTGACCTCCGGGATCAGTTATCTTGATATCTGTACCAAAAACATGCTTCACGGTCTGGTCGATATGACGTTTGAGGATCCGACCGGCTTCGGCTGCTGTTGGTTCAGGCTCACTGCATGCGGACAGAATCAGCCCGAATACCAGGGAAACCGAGACGATAAACCGCAGTCGAAGCGTCACGTGATCCTCCAGACAGCCAAGCCCACCTGCTGCACACCATGGTGTCAGCAACCGGGCCTATGCTACGTGCAGTTCACGAAAATACCCAGGCCAACCCATGATGTGTGCCGATACACGCGGCTCGGTCACCGGAGGAAGCCAGCGCCCCGGCCGCCCAGGACCACACCGCATTCTCGCCTGCGATTACAGTGTTATCGGAATCCGAGAAAACGTCGGTGCCTTGAGCTTGGCGCATCCCGGTAAGGTGACGCCGCGCAATTGGCTGCAGGGGAACTCGACGGCGCCGCCGAATCTCTTGGTGACATGCTCGATACGCGTCCCGAGCTGCGTACGGTCCCAGTCGTGCGGCGCGTCCGCCGTATCGGGGCTCATCGAACTTGATCGGGGTTGAGGCCAGCCCGGGCCTGCTCGCGCGACTGCGGGAGGGGATTGCCTCTTGAGGGAGCTCGCGGCTCTCGTTGATCATTTCTGTTGTCTAGCCTCGATCTTTCGCGCCCATCCGGCGGCTGGCTGAGCAGTTCGGCTGGAGTGTGAAATCGCGGCGGTGGTCAGGGTGGTGGCCCGGCTGTCGCGCCGGGTGGGCGGGGTTCCACGGGCCCGCAGGGGTGTCCTTTCCTGGTCGTCGGGGCGGCTGGTGCTGGTCAGGTCGGTGCCGGGAGCGCCTGGAGTCGGGTGATGGCGGCGACCAGCTGGCCGGCCCAGGGCCATGACGCGGCCACACGTAGACGTAAGCGTCGTCCGCCGCGGACCAGGCGGGCGGCCACGGCGAACAGGCGCAGCCGCAGCCGTTTGGGCTCATAACGGCGAGCGGGGGTCTCGTGCAGGGCGAGCAGCTGCATCCAGGCCAGGAGTTCGCAGGCCAGGGCGACGACCTCGCACCAGATCTGGTTCTGGGTGAAGTCGTGCAGCGGTAGGTTGCGCAGCCCGGTGTCCTTGGCGGCGCGGATGCGGTCTTCGCATCGGGCGCGGCGGCGGTGGCGTAGTTCTAGGTCGGCGAGCTGACTACGGCGGGTGTTGGTGACGAAGCAGGTGAAGCGGTGCCCGTCGATGTCGGTGAAGCGCAGTTGTGCGCCCGGGTGTGGGCGTTCCTTGCGCACGATCAGGCGCATTCCCTTTGGCCAGCCCTCCATGGTGACCATGCCGGTGAGTTCGGCGACCCAGGCGCCGGGCCGTACCTGCCCGTCGGGGTCGTAGGCGGGTGTCCACGCCTGCTCGGGTAAGGCAAGGATCGCGGCCTGGGCTTCCTCGGTGAGGGTGAACCCGATGGAGTAGGACAGCCGCCGCCCGGGCCGGGTCAGCCAGGTGAGGAACTCGTGGGTGCCGCCGCCGGAGTCGGTGCGGATCAGCACCTGCCGGCGGCGGTGCTTGGGGAGCTGGGCCAGCGCCAGGCGGGTCGCGGTGATGTGGTCGGCGGCGGTGTTGGACCCGGCGTTACCGGGCCGCAGAAGTAGGGCCAGCGGTTCCCCGCCCCCTGCGGGGCCGTGAACCACTCCGACTTTCGTGGAGGCCCTGAAGCCAGCATCATCTGCTGGCGGAAGGGAGAATCACGTCACGATGCCAGCCCCGAGGAAGTACCCCCAAGAGCTTCGCGAGCGCGCGGTGCGCATG
>NZ_JABBWW010000048.1:0-27757 GCF_014161385.1 Microbispora sp. H10670
CGACCAGGTGTAAGGCGACCGAGTACAAGGTGTCGTGGAACCAGGCGGGTCCGCAGGGGCCGCAGGGTCCGGCGGGGATCGGCGGCACGGGTGCGCAGGGTCCCCAGGGCCCGCGCGGTCTGCAGGGTCCGAGGGGTCTGCAGGGCCCGCGTGGCCTTCAGGGCCCCAAGGGCGACACGGGCGCCCAGGGCCCGAAGGGCGAGACCGGTGCCCAGGGCCCGAAGGGCGAGACCGGTGCGCAGGGGCCGAAGGGTGAGACCGGCGCCCAGGGTCCCAAGGGCGACGACGGCAAGGCCGGCGAGCAGGGCCCGCGTGGTCTGCAGGGCCCCAAGGGTGACGACGGCAAGGACGGTAAGGACGGCGTCGCCGGCGTCTCGTACAAGTGGGCCGAGTTCAGCTTCGGTCTCGGCGGCGGTTCCAAGAGCCTGAGCTGCGACAGCGGGACCTACGCGACCGGCGGCGGCTACCGCGGCACCAACATCGTCGGTGAGGTCACCACCAACGGCCCGATCATCACCGGAGGCAAGCCGACCGGCTGGGAGGTCAAGGGGTCCGTCGGCACCAAGGGCACCATGTACGTCATCTGCGTCGGCGTCTGAGTCAGCCACGCCGCCGGAAGGGTGGAGTCCGTGGGGGCTCCACCGTACGGCGCTCCACATATGCCTGCCGTACGCGACGAGGCGTTGGCGTACGGCACCGCGAAGGCCCTTCCGGAGGGGTTACCGGAGGGGTCTTCGCGCGTTTCCGGCCTGCTTTCGACTCCGCCGCTCCCGGAGGCCGCGCGACAGGCACGCGCGCGGCCCTCGTGGCCCCGGAGGCGGTCGCCGGCTCCGGGTACTAGGGTGGCCGGTCATGATCGAGCCTTCCTACGTCCGGGTCGCCCGGGCGGCGTACGACGCGATGGCCGGAGACTACGTCGACTTCGCCCGGCACTCGCTGGCCGGCAAGCCCTTCGAACGCGCGATGCTCGCCACGTACGCCGAGCTCGTGCGGACGTCGGACCTCCCGGGCCCGGTGGTCGAGGCCGGTTGCGGAACGGGCCGGATCACGGCGCACCTGCACGCGCTCGGCCTCGACGTCTCCGGCGTCGACCTGTCGCCGGGCATGATCGCGATAGCCCGTCAGGAGCACCCGCACATCCGGTTCGAGGAAGGCCGCCTCGCGGCCCTGGACATCGCCGACGAGTCCCTGAGCGGCGTGGTCGCCTGGTATTCGATCATCCACACGCCGCCGGAGGATCATCCGGCGGTGCTGGCCGAGTTCCACCGGGTGCTGGCGCCCGGCGGTCACCTCCTGCTCGCCTTCCAGGTCGGCCAGGTCGGCGACGAGCCGTTCCACCTCGCGGAGGCGTTCGGGCACCAGGTCGCGCTCGACTTCCACCGCGTCTCGCCGGATCACCTGACCCGGCTGCTGGCCGACGCGGGAATCCCCGTGATCGCCCGCCTGCTCTGCGAACGCGGCGAGTCCGAACGGACCCCCCAGGCCTATCTCGTCGCCCGCAAGCCGGTAGCCGCCACGCCGTCCGGGTCGTGACGAAGGGTCAGGTCCACTCCACGTGGGCCCGTACGGCCCCGGCGTCGTCGACCCAGCCCTTGGAGGCGGCGTACTCCAGCATCCGGTCGAGCCTGTCCCGCCACTCCGGGTCCCGGCCCTGGTCACCGGCCAGGCGGATGATGTCCTCCCGGGTGAGCCAGACATGGTCCTCGCGCCGGGCCGTCACCTTGAGAGCGGTGAAGTCCTCCGGGTCGTGAAGAGACCGGGGACTCAGTTCCGCGTCAAGCCACACTGTCTTCTCCTCTGCCGGAGGCGACGATCACCGGAGTGACTTTACGCGCTCTCGCCCCGGATAGGCCGTCTGATCACGATGGTCCCGGGACACCGACTATGGAACGGTGTAGCTTTGCACCACCTCGCACCCTTTGTGGTCGACTGCGCAATCGGACGGAAAGACGTCTCATGAGAAACGCCACGCTCGTCGGCGCCTTCGTCGTACCCCTGGTCGTCCCCGCCGTGGCGTGGCCGGCGGCCGCGGCCACCGCCGCACCCACGATGTCCGTGCCGACGGGGACGGGCGCGATCCGCTGCCCGAAGCCGACCAGGACCGTCGGCAGCGCCGGTGAGCTGCACGAGGCGCTCAGGTCGGCACGTGCGGGCGACGTCATCCGGCTGCGGCCCGGCACCTACCGGGGCAGGTTCGTCGCCCGGCGCTCCGGCACGCCGAAGAAGCCGATCTACCTGTGCGGCCCCGCCGCGGCGGTGCTGGACGGCGGCGGCGTCGGCAAGGGGTACGGCTTCCACCTCGACCGGGCCGGTTACTGGCGCCTGGTGGGCTTCACCGTCAGGAACAGCCAGAAGGGCGTCATGGCGGACGGAACCCGGGGCTCGGTCATCCAGGGCCTCACCGTCCGCGACATCGGCGACGAGGCCGTCCATCTGCGTGCCTTCAGCAGCGGCAACATCGTCCAGTACAACCGGATCGACAACACCGGCCTGCGTCGGGCGGAGTTCGGCGAGGGCGTCTACCTCGGCTCGGCGAAGTCCAACTGGGATCGGTACTCCGGCGGGCGGATGGACCGGAGCGACCGGAACCTGGTCCGCGGGAACGTCATCCGGTCCAGGGCCGAGGCGGTGGACGTCAAGGAGGGCACCCGCGGGGGCCGCATCGTCGGCAACGTCTTCGACGGGTCGGCGCTCGTCGCCGCGACCGCCGACTCCTGGGTCGACGTCAAGGGCAACGGCTACCTGATCGAGGGCAACGTCGGCAGGAACACCCCCGCCGACGGCTTCCAGACCCACGAGATCGTCGACGGCTGGGGCACCGGCAACGTCTTCCGCAGGAACACCCTCTATCTCGACGGCGCCGCCGGTGTCGGCATCAACGACACCGTAGGCGGAAACAGGATCACCTGCGACAACAAGGCGGTCGGCGGGCGTCTGCTCAAGAACGGCAGGTGTTCCTGACGCCCCCGGGCGATGTGCCTCACTGGCCCACGCGGCCGTCGACGCACTCCCGCAGCAGGTCCGCGTGGCCGCAGTGCCGGGCGTACTCCTCGATCCGGTGCACCAGCAGGTCCCGGACGGCGATGGCGTCCTTCCCCAGACGCACGCTCAGATCCGGGTGCTCGGCCAGCGCGGCGTCGGTGGCCTCCTGCTCACGGGCGAGGTCGGCGTACGCGGCGTCGACCACCGCCCGGTCGGCGACCGCTCCGTCGAAGTCGCCACCCGGGCCGTACAGCTTCGGCGGCGGGCCGCCGGGAAGGATCCAGCCGCGCCAGTCCCGCTCCGCCTCGGCGAGGTGCCGGAGCAGGCCGAGCAGCGACATGGTCGACGGCGGCACCGACCGGCGGGCCAGTTGCTCCGCGCTGAGCCCTTCGCACTTCATCAGCAGGGTCAGCCGGTAGTTCCTCAGGTACTCCCGCAGCGTCGCCAGTTCGCCTTCCGGGCCGACTTCGTTGTTCTCGCGGGGATCGTCAGCCGGATCCACCCACATGTCCGGATATACGGTCGCCTGAGTCCATCGTTGGGGCTGGTCGTTCACCGTGCCCATGGTGGTCCCCGAGCACCCCGCTCGCCAGCCGTTTTCCCCGCCGCGACGCAAGGACCCTGACGTGGTGAGTTCAGGTGTTCGGCCACAACCCGCAGACCGGCAGCCGCCGGCGTGGGCCGGCGTCCTGAAGGCGACGACCGAGATCAGGGAAGCAGAATCAGCGTGGGGCAGTGGCGAGGGCGGACGATGGAGAAGTCGCGGCGGTCGAGAGTGGCGATTCGCCGGACGCCGAGACGCTCGGCCAGCGCGATTACCGAAGCGTCGGCCGGATCGAGACGCGGGGCCGGATAACCGCGCACCAGTTCGGCCATGCGATTCAAATCCCCGGGGCTTGTCGCCACGGTGAGCGGCGGCCACGAGTGGGCCGGTATCAAGCAGGGTTTTCACGCTCGACTAGTAAAGTGCTCATGAAGATAGTCTTCGGCGCGTTCAGCCAAATCAGCCGGGCCGTCGTCGAGAATTCCCGCGAACAGGATGCGTCGGCGCGCTTCTCGTGCGGGAACGGGCGCCTCTTCGTCGTCGGTCGTCTCGCGACCGGGCTTGGGCGCGCCGGGTATGTAGCTGGACAGTTCGGGATCGGTCTCGACCAGACGCAGAAGGCGCCGCGCCTGGTGGGCAGGGAGCCTGTCGACCAGGTGATGCGGTCCGTCATGCGCGGGAGACGCCACACCCCGAGTGTATGACACGCCTGGTCGGACGGCCGGAGTTCGCGAGATGGCCGCCCCCGCCGGGCGTCACCGATTGCGCCATCGCGATCCGGGGGACTCGAAGACGGCGATACGTCCAGAGTCCGACTCCCCACCACGGAAGGCCGAGGGCCCTTCCGGACGTCCGGAAGGGCCCTCGGATGGCGATCAGCCGAAGACGCGGGGCAGGGCCGAGGTGTGGGCCTCGCGAAGCTCGGCGACCGGGACGTCGAGCACGCCCTCGACCACGAGCGCGTCGCCGCCGGTGAGGCCGAGCCCGGAGCAGGGCACCTCGTGCCGGGCGCACAGCTCGGCGAACGCGTCGAAGGCGTCCGGGCGGACGCACACCAGCGCACGCGCGGCCGACTCGCTGAACAGGTCGGTGAACGCGTCGTCGCCCGGCAGCGTCACCGTGCAGCCGACGCCACGGGAGAGGCACGCCTCGGCCAGGGCGATCGCGAGACCGCCGTCGGAGAGGTCGTGCGAGCCCTCCAGCAGCCCGCGGGCCGCCGCCTCGGCCACCAGCACCGCGGCCAGGGCACGCTCGGCCTCCAGGTTCACCTGGGGCGGCAGCCCGCCCAGGTGGCCGTGGACCACGTGCGCCCACTCCGAGCCGCCGAACTCCTCGCGGGTCTCGCCCAGCAGCAGCACGCGCAGGCCGGCCTCCGGGAAGCCGGACCTGACCCGCCGCGCCACGTCGTCGATCACGCCCAGCACGCCGATCACGGGTGTCGGGTTGATCGCGGTCGAGCCGGTCTGGTTGTAGAACGACACGTTCCCGCCGGTGACCGGCACGCCGAGGGTGCGGCAGGCGTCGGCGAGCCCGCGTACGGCCTCCGAGAACTGCCACATGACCTCGGGGTCCTCCGGAGAGCCGAAGTTGAGGCAGTTGGTGACCGCGAGCGGCTTCGCGCCGGTGACGGCGACGTTCCGGTACGCCTCCGACAGCGCGAGCTGCGCCCCGCTGTACGGATCGAGCCTGGCGTAGCGGCCGTTGCCGTCGGTCGCCAGCGCGATGCCCCGGGTGGTCTCCTCCGCCCCCGGCATCGTCTCCGAGATCCGCAGCATGCCGGCGTCGGCGGGCTGGGCCAGGACGGTGTTGCCACGCACATACCGGTCGTATTGGGAGGTCACCCACTCCTTCGACCCGAGGTTGGGCGAGCCGAGCAGGGTGAGCAGGGTCTCGCGCAGGTCCGCGGGCCGGGGCAGGCGCTCGGGGCCGTCGGCGTTGAGCGCCGCCTGCCCGGCGGGCTCGTGGAACGGGCGCTCGTAGACCGGGCCCTCGTCGGCGGCAGTGCCCGGCGGGATGTCGACGATGACCTCGCCGTCCCACGTCATGACGAGCCTGCCGGAGTCGGTGACCTCGCCGATCACGGTCGCCGGGACGTCCCACTTGTCGCAGATCGCCATGAAGGCCGGGATGTCGTCGGGCGTGACGACCGCCATCATGCGTTCCTGCGACTCGCTCATCAGGATCTCCTCGGGCCGCAGCGAGGGATCGCGCAGCGGGACGAGGTTGAGGTCCACCCGCATGCCGCCGGTGCCCTTGGCGGCCAGCTCGGTGGTCGCGCAGGACACACCGGCCGCGCCGAGGTCCTGGATGCCGACGACCACGTCCGCCTGGTAGAGCTCCAGGCAGCACTCGATCAGCAGCTTCTCCATGAACGGGTCGCCGACCTGTACGGCGGGCCGCTTGGCCTGCGACTCGTCCTCGAAGGTGGCCGATGCGAGCACCGACGCGCCGCCGATGCCGTCCGCGCCGGTACGCGCGCCGAACAGCACGACCTTGTTGCCGGGGCCGGGGGCGGTGGCCAGCTTGATCTGGTCCTTGCGCAGCAGGCCGACGCACAGGGCGTTGACGAGCGGGTTGCCGATGTAGCAGGGGTCGAAGACGACCTCTCCGCCGATGTTGGGCAGGCCGAGGCAGTTGCCGTAGTGGCTGATGCCCTCCACCACCCCGGGCAGCACCCGGCGGGTGTCGGGCTGATCGGCTCCGCCGAAGCGCAGCGAGTCCATGACCGCGACCGGCCGCGCGCCCATCGACATGATGTCGCGCACGATGCCGCCGACGCCGGTCGCGGCGCCCTGGTGCGGCTCGACGTACGACGGGTGGTTGTGCGACTCGATCTTGAAGGTGGCGGCCCAGCCGTCGCCGACGTCGACCACGCCGGCGTTCTCGCCCATGCCGACGAGCAGGGCCTCCGACTCGGGCGCCTTGGTCCCGAACTGCCGCAGGTGGACCTTCGACGACTTGTAGGAGCAGTGCTCGCTCCACATCACGGAGTAGATCGCCAGCTCGGAGCCGGTCGGCCGCCGTCCGAGGATCTCCCGAACGCGCTGGTACTCGTCGTCCTTCATGCCCAGCTCGGCGTACGGCTGACGCTCTTCGGGCGTCTCCTGCGCGCGCTTCACGCTGTCGAGGGCCATCACGCGTTCACCAGCCTCTTCAGGATCGAGGTGAAGAAGCCGCGGCCGTCCACGCTCGGCGCGCCGGTCAGGTCCTCGACCGCGTGCTCGGGGTGGGGCATGAGGCCGACGACGTTGCCGGCCTCGTTGGCGATCCCCGCGATGTCGTTGAGCGAGCCGTTGGGGTTGCCGCCGGCGTAGCGGAAGACCACCCGGCCCTCGCCCTCCAGCGCCGCCAGCGTGGCGGCGTCGGCGACGTAGCGGCCCTCGCCGTGCTTGATCGGCAGCACGATCTCCTGGCCGTCCGCGAAGTCCGCGGTCCAGGCCGTACGCGTGCTCTCCACGCGGATGCGCTGGTCGCGGCAGATGTAGTGCAGGCCCTCGTTGCGGGTCAGCGCGCCCGGCAGCAGGTGCGCCTCACAGAGGATCTGGAAGCCGTTGCAGGTGCCGAGCACGGGCAGCCCGGCCTGCGCGGCCGGGATCAGCTCGGTCATGAGGGGGGAGAACCGGGAGATCGCCCCGCAGCGAAGGTAGTCGCCGTAGGAGAACCCGCCGGGCAGGAAGACGGCGTCGACGCCCTTGAGGTCGTGGTCGGCGTGCCACAGCGGCACCGCCTCCGCTCCGGCCAGCCGTACGGCTCGCGCGGCATCCTGGTCGTCGAGTGTTCCGGGGAAGGTGACGACGCCCACCCGGGCAGCGCTCATGACTGTGTTCCCTCCAAGGATCGCCGCCAGGCCGGACGCCACCGTCTCATGTGCCGGACGGCGGTCAGTGGCGGTACACCTCAGAGTATCGGAGCCGCCAAATCGGCCGCTCTCGCGGAGCCCCGAACCGATCGGGGCGCGTCATGAGCCACCCGTGCCGCGCCGTGGGCCGGCGCGGCCGGTGGCCGGGGTCCTCAGACCCCGGCCAGGTGGCGGTCGAGAGTGAGATGGTGGGCGATGGCGTCCTCGGCCCAGTCGAGCTCCTTGCACAGCCGCACGGTCGTGCCGCGGCCGGGCGTGATGTCGAAGGACAGGTCGTCCACGACGGCCCGCATGATCAGGATCCCCCGGCCGTGCTCGGTCTCGGCCGGCGGGTGCTGCCGGGGAATCATGTGCAGCCCCTCGCCGCCGTCGGCGACGCGCAGCTCACATCGGCCGTTGCCGATGGTGGCCATGACCTCGTAACGGTTGGCCGGTCCACCGTGCCTTACAGCGTTGGCGCATGCCTCGGACGTGGCCAGGAGTATGTCGGACACGCACTCCTCGGTCACCCCGAGGGACCTGAGCGCGTTCCCCACC
Source organism: Microbispora sp. H10670 (assembly GCF_014161385.1). Classification (NCBI taxonomy): domain Bacteria; kingdom Bacillati; phylum Actinomycetota; class Actinomycetes; order Streptosporangiales; family Streptosporangiaceae; genus Microbispora; species Microbispora sp. H10670. Next base: position 7,923 of record NZ_JABBWW010000048.1, read on the forward strand.
ACGCGGCGGACCATCGGGATGCCGATCGCATCCCTCGGCATGGCCAGCGAGAACTCAATATCCACCGGACCCCTCCCCGGTGTCGAAGGTCACCACGGTAGGCTTCCCCACTGAATCAGGGCTAACCGCAAAATCACGGTCCTGTTATTCGGGGCGTGCCTCATGGGTGGGTTTAAGACGACCTATGTCCCATTTACGAGGGAGAAGTCAGGGGCGCGGCGGTGTGAAATGCACCACTTCACTCCGCGACGTGGATTGCGAAGTCCTCGATCACCGTGTTGGCCAGCAGGGTTTCGGCCATCTTTCGGACTTCCGAAAGGGCGGCCTCGTCCGCGGGCCCGTCCAGCTCCAGCTCGAACCGCTTGCCCTGCCGCACCTCGGAGACCCCGGAGAAGCCGAGCCGCGGCAGCGCCCGGGCGATCGCCTGCCCCTGCGGGTCGAGGATCTCCGGCTTGAGCATGACGTCGACGATGACGCGCGCCACGATGTGCCTCCAGTTTCGAGTGGTCCGCCAGTTTCGGGGGGTCCGCCGGTTTCGGTGGGTCCGTTTCGCGGTCAAGCCTAGTGGCGGCCCGGCGACGCGCTCGCGACGGGCCACGCGGCGGGCCGGGCCGCGGCGGAGGGGTGTGGCGCCTCACGCCCCGGGAATCGGAGAAGTGTGGACAGGAGGCGGGGTCTTGCGCGAAGGGGTGTGACTTCTGCCACGATGTCCGCATATGCGACCGGTCGCCCACCCCCAGCGGCCGTCCGCCGACCCTACCCGGCCCTCCGGCGGTGGCGACCCCACCCGTGGCGGGCACGAGACGCACAGGAGTGGCATGTGACAGCCCACGCCCCTCGCGGTGCCGACGCACCCCCGGAGCTCGTCCAACTGCTCACCCCCGAGGGAGAGCGGGTCGAGCATCCCGACTACGACATCGAGCTGACCGCCGAAGAGGTCCGCTCCCTCTATCGCGACCTGGTCCTCGTCCGCCGCATCGACCTGGAGGCCGTCGCGCTCCAGCGACAGGGCGAGCTCGGCCTCTGGGCGTCCCTGCTCGGGCAGGAGGCCGCGCAGGTCGGGTCGGGCCGGGCGCTCACCGGCGCCGACATGGCCTTCCCCACCTACCGCGAGCACGGCGTGGCCTGGTGCCGCGACGTCGACCCGGTCAACCTGCTCGCGCTGTTCCGCGGCGTGAACAACGGCGGATGGAACCCGGCCGAGCACAACTTCCACCTCTACACGATCGTCATCGGCTCCCAGACCCTGCACGCGGTGGGGTACGCCATGGGCATCCAGCGCGACGGCGGCGAGTCCGCGGTGATCGTCTACTTCGGTGACGGCGCGACCTCCCAGGGCGACGTGAACGAGTCCTTCATCTGGGCCTCGGTGTTCAACGCCCCGGTCGTGTTCTTCTGCCAGAACAACCAGTGGGCGATCTCCGAGCCACTGGAGAAGCAGTCGAAGATCCCCCTCTACAAGAGGGCGTCGGGCTTCGGCTTCCCCGGCATCCGGGTCGACGGCAACGACGTGTTCGCCTGCCTGGCCGTGACCCGCGCCGCGCTGCGGAACGCCCGCGAGGGACAGGGCCCGACCCTGATCGAGGCGTTCACCTACCGGATGGGCGCGCACACCACCTCCGACGACCCCACCCGCTACCGCCTCGCGAACGAGCTGGAGGCCTGGAAGCTGAAGGACCCCATCGAGCGGGTCAAGGCGTACCTGTTCAAGAACGAGCTCGCCGACCAGGAGTTCTTCGAGAAGGTCGACGCGGAGGCCGACGCCCTCGGCAAGGACGTGCGCGACCGGTGCCTCGCGCTGCCCGACCCGCCGCCCGGGGCTATCTTTGATCACGTGTACGCGGGCGCCCACGCACTCCTCGACGAGGAGCGCGAGCAGTATCTGACCTACCTGGCGGGATTCGAGCGATGACCACACTGACTCTCGCCAAGGCGTTGAACGAGGGACTGCGCCGCTCGATGGAGGACGACCCCAAGGTCCTCCTCATGGGAGAGGACGTCGGCAAGCTCGGCGGCGTCTTCCGGGTCACCGACGGCCTGCAGAAGGACTTCGGCGAGGACCGCGTCATCGACACGCCGCTCGCCGAGTCGGGGATCATCGGCACCGCGATCGGCCTGGCCCTGCGCGGCTACCGGCCCATCTGCGAGATCCAGTTCGACGGGTTCGTGTTCCCGGCCGCCGACCAGATCATCACGCAGCTCGCCAAGATGCCGCTGCGGTCGCTCGGCACGCTGAAGCTGCCGGTCGTCGTGCGCATCCCCTGCGGCGGCGGCATCGGGGCGGTCGAGCACCACTCCGAGTCGCCGGAGGTGTACTTCACCCACACCGCCGGCCTGCGGGTGGTCGCGTGCTCCAACCCCGCCGACGCGTACACCATGATCCAGGACGCGGTCCGCTGCGACGACCCGATCATCTTCTTCGAGCCCAAGCGCCGTTACTGGGACAAGGCCGATGTGGACCTCGCCGCCCCCGGCCTGCCGCTCGACCGCGCCCGCGTCGTACGGCCCGGCCGGGACGTCACGCTCGTGGCGTACGGGCCGATGGTGAAGACCTGCCTGGAGGCCGCGTCGGCGGCCGAGGAGGACGGACGGGACATCGAGGTGATCGACCTGCGCTCGCTCAACCCGCTGGACGCCGAGGTGCTGATCGAGTCGGTGACGCGGACCGGCCGCTGCGTGGTCGTCCACGAGGCTCCGGTCTTCACCGGGTTCGGGGCCGAGATCGCGGCGCGGGTCACCGAGCGCTGCTTCTACCACCTGGAATCCCCGGTGCTGCGGGTGGGCGGGTTCTCCACGCCGTACCCGCCGTCCCGGCTGGAGGAGCACTACCTGCCCGACCTCGACCGGGTGCTCGACGCCGTCGACCGCTCGTTCGCTTACTAGAGGGGAGAGATCTGATGCTCCGTGAGTTCAGGCTCCCCGACGTGGGCGAGGGGCTGACCGAGGCCGAGATCGTCAGGTGGCACGTCACCCCGGGCGACTCCGTGAAGATCAACCAGACGATCGTGGAGATCGAGACGGCCAAGGCCGTGGTGGAGCTGCCCTGCCCGTACGAGGGCACGGTGTCGGCCCTGATGGCCGACGAGGGCCAGACGGTCGACGTCGGCGCCCCGATCATCTCGGTCCGTACGGGCGACGGCGAGGGCCCGGCCGACGCCGGTCGGGAGGCGCTGGCCGACGATCTGGTGCCGGGCGCGGGAGACGGCGCCGAGCCGAAGCAGGAGAAGCGCCAGCCGGTGCTCGTGGGGTACGGCGTGAAGACGTCCGCGACCCGCCGCCGGCCCCGCAAACCGGCCTCGCCCGCGCCTGTTTCGGCCCCGCCTGTTTCGGCCCCGCCTGTTTCGGTCACACCTGCTCCGGCCACCCGCACCGCGGCCACCCCGCCCGCTGTGTCCTCCGTGCCCGCTGCGTCCTCCGCGCCCGCTGTGCCCGGGAACGGGCATCCGGCCTCCGCCGAGGCCCGCGTGCTGGCGAAGCCGCCGGTGCGCAAGCTCGCCAGGGACCTCGGCGTCGACCTGACGGCCCTCACCGGCACCGGCCCGCAGGGATCGATCACCCGGGCCGACGTGGAGGCGGCGGTGGCGGCGCCGGCCCCGGCGGCCTCGGGAACCTCCGCGGCCTCGGGGACCGCGCGGGAGGAGTACATCCCGGTCAGAGGGGTCAGGAAGGCGACCGCGCAGGCCATGGTGGCCAGCGCGTTCTCGGCTCCGCACGTGACGGAGTGGCTCCAGGTCGACGTGACCGGGACGATGGAGGCCGTGCGGCGGCTGCGGACGCTGCCCGAGTTCGCCGAGGTCAAGGTGTCGCCGCTGCTCCTGGTGGCGAAGGCGCTGATCACGGCGGTGAAGCGGCACCCGATGGCGAACGCCTCGTGGACCGGCGAGGAGATCGTGGTCAAGCACTACGTGAACCTCGGGATCGCCGCCGCCACCGACCGCGGGCTGATCGTGCCGAACGTCAAGGACGCCGACGCGATGTCGCTGCCCGACCTCGCGCGGGCGCTCGGCGAGCTCACCGAGCGGGCGCGGGCGGGCAGGTGCCAGCCGGCCGAGCTGACCGGCGGCACGATCACGATCACCAACGTGGGGGTCTTCGGCGTCGACGCCGGGACGCCGATCCTGAACCCGGGAGAGGTGGCGATCCTCGCCGTCGGCCAGATCAGGGACATGCCCTGGGTGGTCGACGGGCAGCTCGCCGTCCGGAAGGTGACCACGCTGGCGCTGTCGTTCGACCACCGTGTGGTCGACGGCGAACTCGGCTCCCATGTCCTGCGCGACGTCGGCGCCATGCTGGAGGACCCCCTGCGCATGCTCGCCTGGAGCTGACGCACACGATTCCCCGGAGGGCCGGTGACCGATGGCGGTCTCCGGCCCTTCCGCCGCCGGTCGCCTTTCCGGAGGACGCCGGGGCGCGAGCTCCGCGCGCCCGCCGCTCGTGACTGCGCCGCTCGTTAACCCTGGAGGAGCACGTCACGCCCACCGGCTCGGGGCGTACAAGCCGTCTGCAAGATCGGAACCAGTGACACTCAAGCACGGGTTCCTAGCCTCCCTACCGTGATTCGTGGAGACCACGGCCCGCTCGTGACGCGAGACGGGGGAGCGGCGGCGATCGCCGGGTTCGCCGTCGTACTCGCCGAGGGCGCGGAGATCCTGCGCGCCCTGAGCCGTCGGGCCACGCCTCTCACCGAGGCGGGCAAGGTGATCGAGGAGTGGGCCGGCCGCCATCCCGGTGCCTGCCCCCGCCTCGTGCCGGGCGACCGCGACGGGTACGGCCTTCGGCTGCGCCATCCCGAGGGCGGGGTGGTGACGCTGTCGGTGCCGCGAGGCGAGCGACATCGGCCGGACGGCCCGGACGAGGTCGCCGAGCGCTGCCTCCCCCCGCGCGAGCTCGTGGAGGACGACGAGCCGCTGGAGGACGGCGATCTGCGGGAGGCCGTGGCGGAGCTCCGCGCCCGGCGCGGCCTGCACGACCGGGCCGCCACGCTGGCCTGGCTGGCGGAGACGCCGTGGTCGGGGGAGCAGTTCGAGGCGCTCGTCGCCGGGATCGCCCGGCGGCGCCGCTTCCGGCGGCGCAAACAGGCCGAGCTCGGGCCGGGCCACCTCGCCTCCCACCGCTCCGACTTCGACCGCGTACGCGCCTTGTGGGTGACGGGCTCCCAGCCGGTGGACGGCGAACTGCTCCACTGCGTCTCCGTCCTGACCGGCTACGAGCAGGCCGTGGTGACGGTGGGCGAGCGGTGGGCCGGGGAGCTGCCCGCGCCGCTGCGTCACGCGGGCCTCGACGCGCTGGTCGGCCCGGTCCCGTACGGCGACGGTTATCTGACCGGCGTGGTGCTGGACCGCCGGGCGGCGCGGGACGATCCGGAGACGCTGGCCGCGGCGGGCGAGGCAGCCTTCGGCGAGTGGCTCGTGGCACGGCGCAGGAGGGCCTCCGTCGAGTGCCACTGGATCTGACACCCGCGCCGTGGAGAAGCCGGGGAAGGCCGGGAAAGGTCGGAGAAGCCGGGACGCCGGAGACGGCAGGGGCGCTGGAGATCGCCGGGCACGGGGGATGAGAGGATGAGCGCCGTGAAGAGCGCGGCCACCGGGCCGCGTGCGTCCCGTCCCAGGGGGAGTGCATGTTCCGCCACATCGTGCTGCTGAAGTGGACCGACGACGCCACCGAGGAGCAGCGCGCCGAGGTGGCCAGGCGCCTGAACGAGCTGCCGGGCGTCATCCCCGAGATCCGGACCTACCAGATCGGCCTGGACGCGGGCGTCAACCAGGGCAACTTCTCCTTCGCCGTGACGGCCGAGTTCGACTCCCCGGAGGACTACATCGTCTATCGGGACCACCCGGCCCACCTGGCGGTGATCGAGGAGTGTATCGCGCAGATTCTCGCCGCCCGCGCGGCCGTGCAGTACGCACTCTGACCCCGGTTCACGCTTCCCGGGCATGAACGGCCGAGGGCGAGCGGACAGCGCCGCTCGTCCCGCCGTTCGCGTACGTGCCCTACCGGACGATCACCGATGCCAGGCGGTGACAGGTCCGTACTGTGCCGCTTGCTGAAATCTCGTCCCGCCGCACACTTTCGACTCCATCCCGGTGCAGATCAAGGTCATGCCCGATAACGATTCAGATACGCGAAGTCTGTTCACAAACATGAACACGCTCTGACCTGGGCCGCTGACTGTCGCATCCCCACTGTGCGGCTTTGACCTGCGTACCCGCCATTGACCGAGGCGGGAGGGCGAGCGCATCGTTACGGGGCCAGGCGGTTGCGGAACCGGGTGCCGCGCGTTCAGCCGGAGGTTCGACGCGCGTGAACCACGTGGACTGGTACGTTCTCGGCGCCTACTTCGTCGTGATGGTGGCGATCGGCGGCTACTCGCACCGCCGCATCGGCGACATCGGAGACTTCTTCACGGCCGGCGGAAAGATGCCCTGGTGGCTGGCCGGCATCTCGCACCACATGTCCGGCTACAGCGCCGTCATGTTCACCGGGTACGCCGGCGTCGCCTACCTCTACGGCGTCACCTCCTACGTCACCTGGGCCTTCCCGATCGCGATCGGCATCGCCATCGGTTCGGTGCTGTTCGCGCCGCGGCTGAACCGGATCCGTTCGAGACTCAGGGTCAGCTCGCCGCTGGAGTTCCTCGCGAGGCGCTACAACGTGCCGACGCAGCAGGCGCTCGCGTGGTCCGGCGGTCTGCTCAAGATCGTGGACGTCGGCGCCAAGTGGGCCGCGATCGCCACGTTGCTGTCGACGTTCACCGGCCTGTCGCTCAACCAGGGCATTCTGATCACCGGCGCCGTCACCGCGGTCTACTGCACGGTCGGCGGCCTGTGGGCCGACGCGCTCACCGACTTCGGGCAGTTCGTCATCCAGTTGCTCGCCGGCGTCGTCATGCTGGTCGCCGTCCTCGGAAGGCTCGGCGGCGTCGACGCGATCGGCGGCGTGTGGGACCGGCTCCCGGCCGGGCACGCGCAGCCGCTCAACGGGCCCTTCACCGTGACATTCCTGCTGGCGTTCCTGTTCATCAAGACGTTCGAGTACAACGGCGGCATGTGGAACCAGGCCCAGCGGTACATGGCGGCGCCGACTCCGCGGCAGGCGGCCCGGGGCGCCCGGCTGTCGGCCGCGCTGTGGGCGGTCTGGCCGCTGCTGCTGTTCTTCCCGATGTGGGCCGCGCCGCTGCTGGTCCACGCGAACAAGCCCGACGCCAGCGACTCCTACGCGCTGCTGACCACCCAGCTCGTCCCGCACGGCCTGCTGGGCCTGGTCATCGCCGGTTTCTTCTCGCACACGATGGCGATGGCCTCCTCCGACGCCAACGCGATCGCCTCGGTCTTCACCCGCGACGTGATCCCGGTGCTGTCCCGCGCGGCGCGCGGCTGGGACACCCGGGCCGGCCTGATCGCGGCCCGGGTCACCACGGTCGCGTTCATCGCGCTGTCGATGGCCGTGGCGACCCAGGTCAACAGCCCGATGCTGAAGGACATCATCACGGTCGTCATCAAGTGGGTGGCCGGGCTCATCGGCCCGATCTCGATCCCGCTGCTGCTCGGCATGCTGCCGGCGTTCCGCCGGTCCGGGCCGACGGCCGCACTGGTCTCGTGGGCCGCCGGCCTGGTCGCGTTCTGGCTCACCAACTACGGCGTGAGCGGCGTCTCGACCGCCGTGGCGACGGCCGCGCCGGTGGCCACCTCGCTGGTGCTGTTCACGGTCATCGGCTTCGTCCGCCCGGAGAACACCCCCGAGCGGGAGGAACTGCTCATCACCGCTAACACCGACGCGACCGCCTCCTCCTAGAAGGAGCTCTCGGGCAGGTCCATGAGGTCCTGCCCGGTGGCGGCGAGCACGCGGCGCTCGGCGGCCAGGCGGGGCAGGATCGTCTGGGCGAAGAACGAGGCCGCCCCGACCTTGCCCGTGTAGAAGTCCTTGTCGTGCTCCGATACGGACAGCGCGTTCAGCGCCACCTCGGCCTGGCGCAGCAGCAGCCAGCCGAGGACCAGGTCGCCGAGCGCCATCAGGAACCGGGTCGTGTTGAGGCCGACCTTGTAGACCTCCCGCGGCGTCTCCATCGAGGCGATCGCCCATCCGGCCATCGTGTCGGCCATCGCCTTGACCTCGTCGGCCGCCTCGTCGAGCAGCCCCCGTTCGACCTTCAGCCGTCCGTTGCCCGCCTCGGAGGCGGCGAACGCCTTGATCTCGCCGAGCAGCGACCCCAGCGCCGCGCCCTGGTTCCGCAGGACCTTGCGGAAGAACAGGTCCTGGCCCTGGATCGCGGTCGTGCCCTCGTACAGAGAGTCGATCTTCGAGTCGCGGATGTACTGCTCGATCGGGTAGTCCTGCAGGAAGCCCGAGCCGCCGAGCGTCTGCAGCGAGCGCGCGAGTAGCTCGTACGACCGCTCGGAGCCGACGCCCTTGACCAGCGGGAGCAGCAGGTCGTTCAGCGCCTCGGCGGCCTCGTCGCGACGGCCCTCGAACTCCGCGATCTGGATCTGGTCCTGGATCGTCGCCGTGTAGAGCACCAGCGCCCGCATGGCCTCGGCGTACGACTTCTGCAGCATGAGCTCGCGGCGTACGTCGGGGTGGTGGGTGATCGGCACGCGCGGCGCGGTCTTGTCGCCGGCGCGGGTGAGGTCGGCGCCCTGGAGGCGGTTCTTCGCGAACTCCAGCGCGTTCAGGTAGCCGGTGGAGAGCGTGGCGATGGCCTTGGCGCCCACCATCATGCGGGCGTGCTCGATGACCATGAACATCTGCCGGATGCCGTCGTGCGTGTCGCCGACCAGGTAGCCGATGGCGGGGTGCTTCTCGCCGAGGGTGAGCTCGCAGGTCGTGGAGACCTTGAGGCCCATCTTCTTCTCGACGTTGGTGACGTAGACGCCGTTGCGCTCGCCCAGTTCGCCGGTCTCGATGTCGACGAGGTACTTCGGCACGAGGAACATCGACAGGCCCTTGGTGCCGGGCTTGGCGCCCTCGGGGCGGGCCAGCACGAGGTGGAAGATGTTCTCGGCCATGTCGTGCTCGGCGCTGGTGATGAAGCGCTTCACGCCCTCGATGTGCCAGGTGCCGTCGGGCTGCGCGATCGCCTTCGTACGCCCGGCCCCGACGTCGGAGCCCGCGTCGGGCTCGGTCAGGACCATCGTCGCGCCCCAGTGCCGCTCGACGGCCATCTCGGCGAACCGCTTCTGCTCGGGGGTGCCGAGCTCGAACAGCAGGCGGGCGAAGGCGGGGCCGCAGGCGAACATCCACACGGCGGGGTTGGCCCCGAGCACCATCTCGGCCATCGCCCACACGAGGCTGCGCGGAGCGGGTGTGCCGCCCAGCTCAGGCTGCAGCTCCAGGCGCCACCACTCGGCGTCCACCCAGGCCTGGTACGACCGCTTGAAGCTCTCCGGCATGGTCACGTCGTGGGTGGCCGGGTCGAAGACGGGCGGGTGGCGGTCGGCGTCCTCGAACGAGTCGGCGATCGGCCCGGTGGCGAGCCGGTTCACCTCGTCCAGCACGCTGCGGGCGGTGTCCTCGTCGACCTCGGCGAAGGGGCCGGCGCCGAGGATCTCCCTGCGCCCGAACACCTCGAAGAGGTTGAACTCCAGGTCGCGGAGGTTGCTCTTGTAGTGACCCATCTGTGTGCGCTCCTTTAGGTCGTGCCCAGTGATCTTTTTTGCCTACTGCGGTCGCCCAGATGGCGCCTCGCTGCGTTCTCGTCGTCGCCCATAGCTCCGCTATGGGCTCCTCCTCGGCCTTGCGATGCATCCATCTGGGCGATCCTCGCTACGGCAAAAGATCACTGGGCACTCCCTGAACCAGACCCGGGGGTAACGTACTGGTCGGTAACTCTAGCCCGAATGCTACCCGCCGGTAACCCGGCATATCCATGGCCTCCACCACAGATCGCGCGAATCCTCCCGCACAACGGATATGTTGGGGTTGTGAGGGGCGCGACTCGCGGCCCTCCCGGACGAGGTGCCTGCCGTACCCGGAGCGGCGAAGACGGCGGGCGAAGGGATATGAACCAGCTTCTGCAGATCGCCGGCGCCGTCCTCGTCCTCGGCGCGTTCCTGCTCTCCCAGATGAACGTCCTGGACGGCCGGTCGAAGATCTACCTCACGCTCAACCTCGTCGGCTCCGCCGTGCTCGCGTGGCTCGCGTACGCGGACGCCGACTGGGGGTTCCTGCTGCTGGAGGGGGTGTGGGCCGTTGTCTCCGCTGCCGGCCTCGTCCGATCGCTCCGGCCGCGGCGGATGGTCACATAACCGGCTTGACACCTTCAGTGGTGTCGCGGTTGGGTGGGCGCATGCTTGAGATCCACACGATGACTTTCGACTGCGCCCGGCCGTACGAGCTGGCCCAGTGGTGGAGCGAGGCCCTGGGCTGGCCGCTCGTCGGCTCCGAACCGGAGGACGACGAGGTCATGCTGGACCGCCCGGACGGTCCTCCGAACCTGCTCTTCATCCGGGTGCCCGAGGGCAAGACGGTCAAGAACCGGCTCCACCTCGACGTCAACCCGACCGGGGACGGCACCCGCGACCAGCAGGTCGAGCGGCTGCTCGCGCTCGGGGCCAAGCCGTACGAGGACCACCGCACCCCCGAGGGGGCGGGCTGGGTCACGCTGCTCGACCCCGAGGGCAACGAACTCTGCGTGTGCCGCAGCGCGGCGGAGCGGGAGTCCTGAGACTCACGCGCCCTTGGCCCGGCTCCGCATGGAGAGCGTGAAGACGGCGGTGACCAGCAGCACGAGCAGGCCGCCGCACAGCGCGTCCCAGCCCGCGCCGAAGACGCCCTCGCGGTCGATCACGAGCTGCACGGGATACATCAGGGCCGCCGCGCCCAGCCCCGGGTAGAGCGAGAAGCGCCAGGGGTGCCGCAACGCCCAGTGGCGGGCCTGCCGGGTCACCCGGTCGCCCACGTTCGGCTTGGAGATCGATCCGATCCCCGCGACGAGGGCGAACAGGGTGATACCCGAGCACAGGGCCCAGGTCAGGTCCGCCGGTCCGGGCAGGATGACGCCCAGGAGGAAGCTCGTGGCCGCGACCGCCCCGCCGGCCGTCGCCGCGGCACGCCAGGGAGCGCCGCGCAGGGCCGCGCCGGCCAGGGACATCTCGTCCGTTCGGGTGAGTTCGTTCATGGTTACAGCGTGCCTGCCCGGGTGGTCCGGCGGCATCGGGGAAGTCCCTGAGCATCCCCTGACGCCCCCTGGTCAGGTCCCCCGGCACCCCTATCCCTCCAGGGTGGCTCCCTCCGGGAGCGGGGCGACGTCGACGAAGTTGTCGTGGTAGACCGCGCCCCGGCCCATGTCGGCGTCGCGTTCGTCCACCACCGCGTTGGGGTTGGCGCCGGCCGCGTGCTTCGGCCAGTGGCCCTTCGGCGCCGCGACCACCCCCGCCGCGACCCGGTCGCTGACCTCCACGTACGCCCGGAACTCCCCGTTGCCGTTGAAGACACGGGCGGCCTGCCCGTCAACGAGGCCGCGCGGCGCCGCGTCGGCCGGGTTGACCAGCACCCGCGGGCCCTTCGACCGCCTGCGCAGCTCCGGGTTGTTGCCGAACGTCGTGTTCAGGAACGTGTGCGACGCCGGCGTGACCAGGACGAGCGGGTGCGGCCGGTCGGCGGGAGCCGTACGGGCCGTCAGCGACGGCACGTAACCCGCGACGCGCGGCAGCCCGGCCGCCTCGGCCCGCTCGGAGGCGAACTCCAGCCGGCCGCTCGGGGTCGGGAAGCCCTCCGTGAACGGCACGAACGGGTCGGCCGCCGGCAGCCGCGCCCAGCCCTGCTTGCGGATCTCCTCCAGCGAGATCCCGGCCTGGGCGAGCGTCTGCTCGGCGAGTTCGAGGTCGGTGTCGTACAGGGACGGCTCGGTCAGGCCCATCTGCCGGGCGAGCCGGCGGAACGTCTCGGTCGTGGACAGGCACTCGCCCGGCGGCGCGACGGCGGGCTCGTTCCACACCATGTACATGTGGCCGTAGCCGTGATGCACGTCCAGGTGCTCGATCTGCATCGTCGCGGGCAGCACGTAGTCGGCGTAGTCGGCCGTGTCGGTCGGGAACTGCTCCATCACCACCGTGAACAGGTCCTCCCGCGCCAGCGCCGCCCTGATCCGGTTCTGGTCGGAGGTCGAGCCGAGGGGGTTGGCCGCGTAGACCCACAGGCACTTGACCGACTCGTCCAGTCCGTCGGCCAGCCGGGTCATCGTGAGCGTGCGCACCGGGTGGGGGAGCAGGTCGTCGCGGGGGTCGGGCCCGGTGGGCGCGTACGCCGAGGTGGAGTAGGCCACCCCGCCGCCGGGGTGCCGCCAGTCGCCGGTCACACCCGGGATGCAGGCGATCGTCCGCATCGCGGTCCCGCCGCCCTCGTGCCGCTGGATGCCCATCGTGGCCCGGATGCCGGTCGGCCTCGTGTGCGCGAGCCGCATGCCGAGGGCCCTGATCCGCTCCTCGGGCAGCCCGGTGATCTCCGCGACGAGCGCCGGGGGATGCCTGCGGATCTCCGCCTCGAACTCGTCCCAGCCGGTCGTGTGCTCCTCGATGTACGCCCGGTCCTCGGCGCCCTCCTCCAACACGACGTGCAGCAGGCCGAGCGCGAGCGCGGCGTCCGTGCCGGGCCGGATCGGCAGGTGCTCGTCCGCCTGGTCGGCCGTGCGCGTGCGGACGGGGTCGATCGCGACGACGTGGGCTCCGGCGGCGCGGGCGTCCTGGACGAACTTCCACATGTGGTGCCCGCTGGTCAGCGTGTTGGTGCCCCACAGCAGGATCAGCCGCGACAGGGCGAACGTCTCGGGGTCCATGCCGCCGGGGGTGCCGTTGACGTAGCGCAGGCCGTCGTTGCCCGCCCGCGCGCAGATGTTGAGATCGTGCCGGGACGCGCCGAGGACGTTCCAGAACCGCCGCCCGGCCTGTCCCGACTCGCCCTGGACGTACCCGAGCGTCCCGGTGCCCTGGTACGGCCAGATCGCCTCGCCGCCGTGCTCCTCGACGATCGACGTCAGCTTCGCCGCGATCTCCGCCAGCGCCTGGTCCAGGGGGACGCGCTCGAACCGGCCGGACCCCTTGGGCCCGACCCGCTTCAGGGGGTGGAGGATCCGGTCCGCCGCGCGGACCTGCTCCAGGTAGCGGTTCACCTTCACGCACAGCGCTCCGCGCGTGTAGGGGTGGTCGTGGTTGCCGCGCAGCGCGGCGGCCTCGCCGTCACGTACGGTCACGACCCAGGAGCAGGTGTCGGGGCAGTCGAGCGGACAGGCGCCCAGGATGGGTAGCGACGTGCTCATGGCCTCGACGTTAGCGTGCCGCTGTCGGCCGTCCCCTCGCCACGTCCTCCCACCGTCCTCAGCGGATCTCCCGCAGGTACGCGATGTTGGCGGCGTCCTCGGGTTCGGTGCTGGGCACGGCGGCGAACCAGGCGTCCAGGATCTCCGTGAGCACCTGCGGGGAGGTCAGGCGGAGGCTGAGCGCGAGCACGTTGGCGTCGTTCCACTTTCGGGCGCCCGCGGCGGTGACGGCGTCGGCGCACAGCGCGGCCCGCACCCCCGCCACCTTGTTGGCCGCGATGGAGGCGCCGGTGCCGGTCCAGCAGCAGACGACGGCCTGGTCCGACCGGCCCTCCGCCACGTCCCGCGCGGCGCTGGAGCAGCACCAGGCCCAGTCGGCCCGGCCGTCCGGGGCCAGCGCTCCATAGAGTGTGACTGTATGGCCGCGCCTTTCCACCTCGGCGGCCAGCGCCGGCGCGAACCCGTCGAGGCTGTCCGAGGCCAGGGATATATGCATGCCATTAATTCTGGACACTGAGTGCGAAGATCGCACAGAATCGCTGGTGGTGAGAGGCATCAAGGAGCAGGACCTGACACTGGACACCCCCGGCCCGGGGGTCGTCCTGGTCGTCGAGCCTCTGTTGCCGCAGCGGATCCGCCGTCCTTCGGACGCCCTGCGGTTCCTGCTCACGCTGCTGGCCCTCACCGCCGTCGTGCTGCTGGCTCTGGCCCTGCAGCGGACGCTCAACGGCCTGGAGTCCGACGTCCACACGGGCACCGGCCGCGCGCCCGAGGTGCTCTCGGCCGCCGCCGGGCTGCTGGGCGGCGTGGCCGTGCTGGTCGTCCCGGTGGCGTTCGCCGTCGAGCGGGTCTTCCACCGCGACGGCATGCGCGTCACCCAGGGGCTGATCGCCGCGATCCTCGCCCTCCTGGTCTCGTACGCGCTGGGCGAGTGGCTGGTGCAGTCCGGTCCCGCGGACCTCAGGCAGCTGCTCACCGGCAACCGGGACGTCGAGCCGCTGAACACCGTGCTCACCCCCGCGATCGCCTACGCCACGGCGGTGCGGATGTCGCGCCGCCCCCACTGGCGGGCGCTCATGTGGGTCGCTCTGGGCCTCGACGTGTTCGCGCTGTTCACCGCCACCAAGGTCACCGCGCTCGGCGTGATCCTCACCTACGTCGTGGGCCTCGCCGTCGGCTTCGGCACGTTGTACGGCATCGGCAGCGCCAACACCCGGCCGCCGGGCAGCGCCGTGCTGGCCGCGTTGCGCAGGCTCGGGTTCACGCCGGTCAGCGCCCGCCGGGTGGAGGACGACAGTTCGGGCAGCCGTCGCTACCTCATCGGCCTCGCCGGCGACCGCACCGTCGACGTGACCGTCCTCGACCGGGACCGCCAGGTCGCGGGGGTCCTCTACCGGCTGTGGCGGCGGTTCCTGCTCAACAACGAGACCCGGCGCCGGGCCATCCGCTCGCTGCGCGCCGAGCTGGAGCGCGAGGCGCTCATGGCGTACGCCGCGCAGGCGGCGGGCGTACGGCTGCCGCGCCTGCTGGGCACCAGCGAGGTCGGCACCGAGGCCGCGCTGCTCGCCTACGAGCACGTGGACACCCGGCCGGTGAGCGAGCTGGACGACGCGGACCTCGACGACGAGCTGCTCGCGCGGATGTGGGAGCAGGTGCGGCTGCTGCAGGCCCACCGCCTGGCCCACCGCCATCTCACCGGCGAGAGCATCCACGTCGACGCGCACGGCGACGTCTACCTCGTGGACGCCCGCAGCGGCGAGATCGCGGCCGGTGACCTGCTGCTGCGGCTCGACATCGCCCAGCTTCTCTCCTACCTCGGCACCCGCGTGGGAGCCGAGCGGTCCGTCCGGTCGGCGGCGAAGGCGCTGGGGGAGGACGCTCTGGCCGGGGCGATGCCGCTGCTCCAGCGGATCGCGCTGAGCCGCGACACCAGGACCGCCGCCCGCCGCGACAAGCACCTGCTGCCCGCGCTCCGCGAGCAGATCATCGCGCTGAAGCCCAAGGCCGAGGTGGAGGAGGTGCGGCTGGAGCGGTTCCACCCCCGCACGCTCGTCACGATCATCCTCAGCGTGATCGCGGCCTACCTGCTGCTGCCCCAGCTCAGCCAGGTCAACCTGGTCTCCGTCGTCACCACGGCCAACTGGGCGTGGAGCGGGGTCGCGCTGGTGGCGGCCGCGCTGAGCTACGTGGCCGCCGCGGTGATGCTGCGCGGCTTCGTCCCCGAGTCGCTGCCGCTCGGGCACACGATCCTGGCCCAGCTCGCCGGGTCGTTCGTGAAGCTGGTCGCCCCGGCCGCGGTGGGCGGGGTCGCGATCAACACCCGTTACCTGCAGAAGCGCGGGGTGCCGCCCGGGGCCGCCGTGGCGAGCGTCGGAGCGTCCCAGCTCATCGGCCTGACCATGCACATCATGCTGCTGCTGCTGTTCGGCTATCTGACCGGCACGCAGGCCGCGCCGTCCCTGACCCCGTCGCGCGGGCTCCTCATGGTGCTGCTCGGGGTGGCCGTGCTGTTCCTCATCCTGCTCGCCATACGGCCGCTGCGCCGGGTGGTCACCTCCCGCGTGCGCGCGTTGTTCTCGGGGGTGATCCCCCGGCTGCTCGACATCGTGCAGTCGCCCCGGAAGGTCCTGGAGGCCGTCGCCGGCACGCTGCTGCTCACGCTCAGCTTCGTGATCTGTCTGGCGGGCTGCGTACAGGCCTTCGGCGGCGACGTGTCGTTCACGGCCGTCGCCGTGGTGTTCCTCGCCGGCAACGCGATCGGCTCCGCCGCTCCGACGCCCGGCGGCCTCGGCGCGGTGGAGACCTCGTTGTCGGTCGGCCTCACGGTCGCCGGGCTGCCCGCCACGGTCGCCACCTCGGCGGTGCTGCTGTTCCGGTTGATGACGTTCTGGCTGCCCGTCCTCCCCGGCTGGGCCTCCTTCGCCTACCTCCAGCGCAAGAACGCCCTCTGACCCGCCTCCTCCGCACTGCCTTTCAGCGGGCACCGCCCCGCGCGGCCGCCCGGACCGGCGCGCGGGGTCACTTCGGGACGGTCACCTCGGTCACTCGGCGCTGGAGGCGGCCCAGAGGTTGATGCCGCAGTCGACCGCGTCCTTGTCGATCTCGTCCAGTTCCTCCTGGGCGAAGTCGAGCCGGCCGACCGCGTCCAGGTTGGCGTCGAGTTGCTCCACGCTGCTCGCGCCGATGAGCACCGACGTCACCCGGCGGTCGCGCAGCGCCCAGGCCAGCGCCATCTGCGCCAGCGACTGGCCCCGACGCCCGGCGATCTCATTCAGCCGCCGGACGTGGCGCAGGCTCTCCTCCGACAGCAGGGACGGGTCGAGCGACTTGCCCTGCGCCGCCCGCGAGTCCTCGGGGATGCCGTCGAGGTAGCGGTCGGTCAGCATGCCCTGCGCCAGCGGAGAGAACGCGATGCAGCCGGCGCCCTCCTCCTCCAGCACGTCGAGCAGCCCGTTCTCGATCCAGCGGTTGAGCATCGAGTAGGAGGGCTGGTGGATGAGCAGGGGCGTGCCCATGTCCCGCAGGATCGCCGCCGCCTGCCGGGTCCGCTCCGGGGAGTAGGACGAGATGCCGGCGTAGAGCGCCTTCCCGGAGCGGACCGCGTGGGCGAGCGCCCCCATGGTCTCCTCCAGAGGCGTCTCGGGATCGAAGCGGTGGCTGTAGAAGATGTCGACGTAGTCGAGGCCCATCCGCTTCAGTGACTGGTCGAGGCTCGCCAGCAGGTACTTCCGCGATCCCCAGTTGCCGTACGGGCCGGGCCACATGTCGTAGCCCGCCTTGGTCGAGATGACCAGCTCGTCGCGGTACCTGGCGAAGTCCTGCTGGTAGAGGTGCCCGAAGTTGATCTCAGCGGAGCCGTACGGCGGGCCGTAGTTGTTGGCGAGGTCGAAGTGGGTGACCCCGCGGTCGAAGGCCCGGCGGAGGATCGCCCGCTGCGTCTCGATCGGCTTGTCGTCGCCGAAGTTGTGCCACAGCCCGAGTGACACGGCGGGCAGTCTCAGCCCGCTGCGTCCGGTCCGGTTGTACGGCATGGGCCCGTACCGGCCCTCGGCTGCCACATAGCTCACTCGGTCACTCCAACTCGGTCGAGGATCCAGGAGAGCGCGAACGCCTCCTCACGCCAGGCGTCGTAACGGCCGCTGCGGCCTCCGTGGCCGGCGCCCATCTCGGTCTTCAGCAGGAACGGGCCGCCCGCCGCGCTGTCGCGGAGCCGGGCGATCCACTTGGCGGGCTCGTGGTAGAACACCCGCGTGTCGTTGAGGCTGGTGGTCGCCAGGATCGGCGGGTACGGCCGGCCGTCGACGTTCTCGTACGGCGAGTAGCTCTTCATGTACGCGTAGACCTCGGGGTCGTGCAGCGGGTCGCCCCACTCGTCCCATTCGGTCACCGTCAGCGGCAGGGAGGGATCGAGGATCGTGTTCAGCGCGTCGACGAACGGCACCTCGGCGACGATCCCGGCGAACTCCTCGGGCGCGAGATTGGCGACGGCGCCCACGAGCAGCCCGCCCGCCGATCCGCCCCTGGCGACGACCCGGCTCGACCAGCCCGAGGCCTTGAGATGGCGCGCGCACGCGACGAAGTCGGTGAAGCTGTTCTTCTTCCGGGTCAGCTTGCCGTCCTCGTACCAACGGCGGCCCATCTCGCCGCCGCCCCGCACGTGCGCGATGGCGAAGGCGAGTCCCCGGTCGAGCAGCGAGAGCCGGGCCGTCGAGAAGTAGGGGTCGATGGAGGACTCGTAGCTGCCGTAGCCGTACAGCAGGGTCGGGGCGGGCCGGTCCGTGCCCTTCCGCACCATGATCGAGATCGGGATCCTGGTGCCGTCGTCGGCCGTGGCCCACTCACGGAACTGCTCGTAGTCGGCCGGGTCGTAGCCGCCGAGCACCACCTTCTGCTTGAGCAGGATCAGCTCGCGCGACCGCAGGTCGTAGTCGTACACCGACGGCGGGGTGATCATCGAGGTGTAGCCGAGCCGCAGGCGGCCCGTCTCGAACTCGGCGTTGCCGGTCGGCGCGACGTCGTACAGCGGCTCGGGGAAGGAGATGTCGTACGGGTCGCCGCCGTCGCCCGGCAGGATCCGCACGCCGGTGAGGCCGTCGCGGCGGAAGTGGACGACGATGTGGTCCCTGAAGGCGTCCACGTCGAGCAGCCTGGTGTCGTCCCTGTGCTCGATCAGCGGGGTCCAGGTGCCCGGGTCGTCGATGGGGGCGGTGGCGAGCTCGAAGTTGACGGCGCCGTCGCCGTCCGGGCCGCCGTAGTTGTGGAGGATGAGGAACCCGTCCGCCGCGTGCTCCAGGGCGTACTCGACGCCGGTCTGCCGGGGCCGCACGACGGCGAACTCGCCGTCCGGAGTGCTCGCGTCGAGCACCCGGACCTCACTCGTGATCTTGCTGCCCGAGGTGAGCACGAGGTAGCGCTGGCTGCGGGTCAGCCCGATGCCCACCCAGAAACGCTCGTCGTCCTCCTGGTAGACGACGACGTCCCCGTTCTGGTCGGAGGCCTGCTCGGAGGCCTGGCCGAGGGTGTGCCGGTGGATCCGGTACGGCCGCCAGGCGTCGTCCACGGTCGTGTAGAAGAACGTGGAGCCGTCGCCCGACCAGGCGCCGCCGTAGAAGACCCCGGGGATCTCGTCCGAGAGCAGTTCGCCTGTCTCCAGATCCTTGAACCGGAGCGTGAACCGCTCGTCGCCGGAGAAGTCGGTGGAATAGGCGAGCTTCGTGCCGTCCGGGCTGACCGCGCTCGTGCCGATGGAGAAGAACGGGCTGTCGCCGGCGAGCTCGTTGCCGTCCAGCAGAACCTGCTCACCGGGGAGTGGCTCGCCCGGCTCCAGCTTCGGCGGGTCATCGCCGTCGGCCGCCACCCGGCACTGGATGCCGTACTGCTTGCCCTCTTCGGTGCGCGAGTAGTACCACCAGGCGCCCTTGCGCGTGGGCACGGAAAGGTCGGTCTCCAGGGTCCGGCCCTTGATCTCCTTGAAGATCGTCTCCTGGAGATCCCCAAGATGGGCCGTCGTCTCCTGGGTGTAGGCGTTCTCCGCCTCCAGGTAGGCGATGGTGTCGGGGTCGTCCTTCTTGAGCAGCCACGCGTACTCGTCGACCACGGTGTCACCGTGGTGGCTGCGCTCGAAAGGAACCTTCTTCGCTACAGGCGGCATGTCGCTCACCCGCCAAAGTCTATGTTCGGCATGGTCCTGCCACGGCTCCTCCGAGCCGTCTCGGGGGGCGGTCCCCGGATCCACACCAGGGGGATCGACATGGGGCCGACACCGGGAATAGGGCGCCCCTCGGATGCGTTCCTTTCCATTCGGGTCATGGCGCTGCCGAGGCCTGGTAATCTTGTGATGTCGGCGCGGTCCGGCGCACTCCTCTTCGATCACCTGGGTGGTTTGCTTGGCGTGCGCGGGTCGGTTGACCGACGGCCTCTCGTACTCTCCTGGATCTTGTCCTGATGTGCGGTTTGCATCGGGGTGAGGGTTCGGGTAAGTTAGAGGGGTTGCCCCGGAAACGGGGCGGTCGAATTCCTGTCGGTTGGCGGGTTTCGGGTCAAGTCGGTTCTGAACAGGGCGGATTTGACACGGAATGGCTGATCG
>NZ_JABBWW010000049.1:0-27677 GCF_014161385.1 Microbispora sp. H10670
GTACCTCCTCGCGGCGCCGCTGCTCCTGGGGGGTGAAGCCGCCGCCTTGGGCATACCGCACACCTTGGTCATACAGACCAAATCAGCCCTCGTCAGCTCACCGACAAGACCCATTTAAGTTCCGTAGCTCGCCTTCCACCGGCTTATCCATCGAACGGTCAACTGTTCTCGGTTATCGGGCGTTGGCGTCTCCCAGACCACGCGAATCGCGCCATATAGGGCGACAGTTATTGAACCGTACTTATCGGCGCAATGGGTCGGTAGGGTGCCGCTGCCATCGGACTGCGTCGCGGGCAAGACTGATGACGACCAGCTTGGGTCTTCTCGCTCCGAGGGTTGTCTAGGAGAAACCGTCACGATCTACCACCAGCCGAGGTCTGAATCCACTACCAACGAGAAAACAACCCGGCTATTCTCACCTCAGCCGGCTAACCCGGCCCTCGTGAAAACCAGGCACAGTTCAAGGCAAGGAGTGCCTGCTCGGTGACACCCACCTCATCGACTGGTGATGTGACTTTTGGTTATTTCCCGGACCACGAGCGCATTGACGTCGCGCTCGATCGCGGTCAATTCACGCGCGCGCTCGTCCTGGACTCGCCCGTACGGTCGCTTGCCGGCCAGGTGAGCGAGTGCCGGGTGCTGTGGCGCCCGGACGTGGAACTCCCCGAGGGTGTCTACTGGTTTCAAGGTGTCGAGGACGGCCCGATCATTCTGCAGGTCGCTGCTGGTGCCCTACCCGGCGGTGCCATGGTGGAGTCACCGTATGGCCTCGACGCCGAGCATCCCCTGCTCGCCGCATGGAGCTGGGCTGAGGAGCTGTGGCACAAGGCGGCAACTGTCCCCGCCCCGCTCTTCGCTGTCAACGACGCTGCCCTCACTCATCCCGGCGGCATGGATGTGGTGGTGCGCGACCGCAAGTTCCTCCGCGAGCAGTGGTCGTACACGGTCATGGTCGAGGGCCGCCAGCAGGAGATTGTGGAGTCGCGGTTACGGCCACGTCCGCCGATCGACGCCCCGCCGCTATGGGTGACCCGTGAGCCGACCCCGGCGAGCAGGTTCGGCGCCACACTCACTCGCGCCAAGCTGCTGGGCAAGTTCGCCAACACGCTTTTCTCGTTCCGTGCCACCCGGACGACTTTCCGGCCCTACCAGTTCAAGCCGGTGCTCAAGCTCCTCCAGACCGGCAAGGCGAGGTTGCTCATTGCTGACGAGGTGGGCCTGGGAAAGACCATCGAGGCGGGCCTGATTTGGACCGAGTTGGAGGCCCGGGGAGAGGCCGACCGGGTCCTGATCGTGTGCCCGTCGGGGCTGGTGGGCAAGTGGAAGGAGGAGATGGAGGACCGCTTCGAGTTCGAACTCACGGAGCTCGACGGCGCCGGCTTGAAGTCCTTTCTGCAGCGGCACCAGCAGAACCGCCTGCCCGCCCGCCAGGCCTACATCTGCAGCCTCGAACGTCTGCGCACCTGGGACGGGCTGGAGGATCTGCAGGCCGTACCGCCCGAGTTCGATCTGGTTGTCGTTGACGAGGCGCACTCGATGCGCAACCAGGACACCAAGAGCTACGCGCTCGGCACGGAGCTGGCGGACTGGGCCGCGAACCTGGTCTTCCTCACCGCGACGCCTATCAATCTCCACGAGCGGGATCTGCTCAACCTGCTCGAACTCC
The DNA here is from genome assembly GCF_014161385.1 of Microbispora sp. H10670. Taxonomy (NCBI): domain Bacteria; kingdom Bacillati; phylum Actinomycetota; class Actinomycetes; order Streptosporangiales; family Streptosporangiaceae; genus Microbispora; species Microbispora sp. H10670. The sequence continues at coordinate 1,667 of NZ_JABBWW010000049.1, forward strand.
TCGTGCCGGAGGACTACGGGAGCAGCCTGGACCTGCAGCTACGCCTGGAGCCCAACCGGATCATCAACGCTGTCACAGCCCGCCTCGTCGAGAAGGGGGTTCGCGGCCGGGAGTTGATTGCCCAACTCGATGCGCTCAGGACAACGACGCTTGGTGGCGCGCTCATGCGACGGCCCGACTTCGGCCTTCTACGTGATTTGCTGGCCAAGGACGAGCTGACGCCTCGCGACATCGTCGACGCCAAGCGCTACCTGGCCGGACTGAATACGCTCTCCGCCGTCATCACCCGGACCAAGAAGGTCGAGGTCGACGACCGCAAAGCCAGACGCACCGAGGATCGCCAGGAGATTGAGTGGACCGCTGCGGAGCTGGGCTTCTATATGGAGTACCTCCAGTGGTGCGCGGACCGGGCCGCGGCGATGGACAGCCACCTCTACTTCGCGATGCAGATGCCGCTGCGACTGGCCAGCGCATGCCTGCCGATGGCGCGTCAGGCGGTGCTCGACCCGGTCGCCTTCGGCGACATCACTGACGCTGACTCGGATGCCACACCCTACCGACTTGAACCGCACGCCGACCTTGTCGCGGCAGCTCAGCGCCTTCCCGAGCATGTCGACACCAAGTTCGACGCCCTCCTGGAGGTGCTGCGACGGCTGCACCTGCAGGAGCGCCGGGCGCTGCTCTTCACACACTCCCGCCCGGCCTTGGCCTACCTGGCCGGTCGGCTCGGCACCGAGTTCAAGGTCACGGTCATGCACGGCGGGGTTAGCCGCGAGACGCGGCGCCAGATCATGGCCGACTTCCGTGCGGGTGCCTATGACTTCGTGCTTGCCAACCGGGTGGCCAGCGAAGGTCTCGACTTCGAGTTCTGCTCGGCAGTGATCAACTATGACCTGCCCTGGAACCCCATGGAGATCGAGCAGCGCATCGGCCGTATCGACCGGATCGGGCAGAAGGAGGAGACGATCCTCGTCGTCAACTTCGTCAACGAGGAGACCATCGACGAGCGCATCCTTGCCCGCCTGCTGGATCGCATCCACATCTTCGAGTCGTCCATCGGAGCGCTGGAGCCCATCATCTCCGCGCAGGCACCGAGGGCGTTGCAGGCCGGTTTCGACTTCACGCTCACCGAAGAACAGCGGGAACAGAAGCTGCACGAGGCGCTGACCGCCATCGAGGAGCAGCGCGCCGGCCTGCGGGACGTCTCGGACGCGTCGAGCGCGCTGCTGATGAGCAATGACGTCGACGTTGCCGGGCTCGAGGACGACCTGGTGAGGACAGGCCGCTACATCGGGCAGCGCGAGCTTGCTCTGCTGCTCGACGACTGGGCGCGCACTGATGGCGCGACCGGCGTGAAAGTCGCATCTGACGGCCTCACCCTGGAGTTGCGGGGCAACGCCGCCATGGCCGTCCGCGTCGACAGTCTCGCGGAGTCCGCCCAGCGCTCCCGCGCGGAGACGCGGTCGATCTCCGCGCGGCTACGCAATGAGTTACCGGTCACGCTCTCCCTTGACCAGGAGCACGCCCGCACGCACGGCGGCACGCTGCTCACCGCCACGAGCCCGCTCACCATGGCGGCGGCGGCGATCCCGGGTCACCGGCAGGCGCGCTTCGCGTCACTGCGCATCAGACGAGATTCAGACGAGGTCGCGCCCGGCACCTACATTGTCGTGCTCGCGACTGCGGCAAGCTCCTCTCGACATGGTGACGAGATCTGGGGTGCCGCCGTCACGGAGGCTGGTCGTGACGCCGGCGACGGCCCCGCGAACGCCCTACTGGCGGCGCTCGCGGAAGGGAAGTTGGTTGACGCGCCCGTGCCCCCCATCGAGCGGCTCCCCAAGCTCGCCGAGCGTGCGTTGAACCTCCTGCATCTGCGCCACGAAGAGGAGCAGGTCCGGCGGGACGGCGAGTTCGCGGCGCTGCAGGATGCACGGATCGTCTCGGTCACGGCCCAGCACGAGCGCAAGCTGGCGACGATCCGCACGCGCATCGAGACCGCATCGTCACGCGGCCGCGGACGGAGCGTCGTCGCGGCATTCCAAGGCCAGGAACGCCGCGCGAAGGAGAAGTTCACCGCATTGCTGGAAGGCATCCGCACCGCGGGCCAACCCGAGATTCGGCTGGAGCCGCTCGCCGCATGTGTTGTCGAGATTGTTGACCGAACGGAGATGGAATGACCCTGGATAGGAAGCAGCTCGATCTCGAAGACGAGCGGACCGCGCAGAAGCGCTACCGCCGCAAAGTCCAGGACCGGGCCAGCCGACCTATCACGCATCAGGGACCGCGCAGCATCTTCTGGACGGGCACCGGGTTGCCGCAGAAGCCTGCCATGCCGTTCGGAGATCTCGTCGGCCGTGTCGCGCTTCGCCAACCGCACGAGCTCCTCGACGGGACCAGCGATTTCTACATCGGCGAGGCCCGTGCCGATCTCGACGGCGTCCAGGTCTACAGCTGGGCAGCCCCCGTCGCCTGCACGTTCTTCCGCGGCCTCCGTCACCATGAGCTCTGCGACGAGGTCGCCGTCATTCGCGCCTTCGAGCACCGGGGTGACGACATCATCGACTTCTACGACGAGCCGGTGTGCGACGACGTTCCGGCGCAGCCCTTCCGCAAGCGCGCACTCTCCGTTCCCGCAGCACCGAGCCACTCGAAGATACTTCGCCCACCCGCAGCGCCCACGCCAACCCACAGCTCCACGCCGCCAGTACCTCACCCGCGTAATTCGCCCTCGGCTGATATTGCCGCTGTCCCTGCGCCGTCCCTACGTGCGGAGGCCCTGCTGCGCGCACGGCTCGCTGCGCCGCGCGCGAAGAGCCTCGCACCCGTGCTCGCCACACTTCAGCCGGACCAGTACGACCTCGTGACCGTGCCGGCGATGGATAGCATGATCATCGAGGGCCAGCCCGGCACTGGCAAGACCATCGTCGCCTCCCACCGGGCGGCCTACCTCGTCAGCGATGAAACTCCTCCGGAGAACACCCTCGATGGCACTGTCCTGATCGTGGGACCGACCCGTGGCTATTCTCGGCACGTACGAACGGTGATCGCCCGGCTGACCGGCGAATCGGAGCGGGTTCGGGTTCTCTCGCTGCCTGAGCTGATGCGCCGTATCCTCGGTGCGCCGGTCGAGTCCCAGAGCACGATCTCGCGGTCCTGGCAGGACGTCGACAAGGACCTGGCCATGTTCGTACGCGCCGCGATCACGCGGCTGAAGGCCAGCGAAATGATGCCCACACTGCAAGACGTCTACGAGCACCTGCGTCGCAACGGCAGCAGTGTACACCCGGTGACCCGGAACCCCGAGTGGGTCGGCTATCTGCACAATCTCCCATCGGTGCGGGACGCCCTGACCATGCGGGCGCACATTCCACTGCTCGCGACCATCAAGTGGGAGGTCGCCAAGCCGCGTGACCTTGTGGGCATCGAACACATCATCGTCGACGAGGCTCAAGACGTCACTCCGTTGGAGTGGCTCCTGCTGGCGTCGATGAACGAGGCCCATGCATGGACACTCATCGGCGATCTGAACCAGCGGCGCTCCGACCATACGCTGGCGTCGTGGGCGCAGGTCCTCGAGCTGCTCGCCATTCCACACGGGGATCCGCCGGTCCGCCGACTTGTACGAGGTTACCGGTCCACCCGGCCGATTCTCAGATACGCCAACCGGCTCCTTCCCGCTGCGGAGCGAGCGGTACTAGCTTTTCAGGAGGTGGGACCTGAGCCCACCGTCGAGAAGTGCCGACAGCCGGATCTGGGAGTCACGGTGCTCCGCCACGTGACCCGCCTGCAGGCTGCCCATCCTCATGGCACCATCGCCGTCATCACCGCCGACCCGAAGGCGGTGGAGACCGTGTTGCGGCGGGAAGGCTGGGTGAAGCCCCGAAGCGACCTCTCCACCTGGCGACGCGCGGGCCGCGAAGTGACCGTGGCCCAACCGGACGACGCCCGTGGGTTGGAGTTCGATGGTGTCGTCGTGGCCGAGCCCGCTGATTTCCCCCAGAACTTCGGCCGGCAGGGACCGCTCTACACGGCACTTACCCGGCCGAACCGCGAGCTGGCCGTCGTTCACGCAAAGCCGCTTCCTGAACGGCTCCGGAAGAAGTAACGGCTCTTGCGCCGCTACTTCGCTGTCGCCCTGCACTGCTCTTGGCTGCGTCAGCGAGCGTGGCCGAGGAGGAGTGATGCAACGGACCCCTTGTCGCCGTACGACGGACATCGGACGCTGGGTCGTCATCGATGCCAGGTCAGCCGGTTGACCCTAACGCGCCTGGAGAGGTTCGGTTCGGGGAAAACAGTGTCGCCCAGACCAGGTGTCCGACGTCGTCGGATCCCTCGTAGCCGATGCTGTCCGCGAGGGCGGTGACGACGGCCAGGCCCCGGCCACGCTGGGTTGTGGTGCGGAGGGGCATGCCGAATCGGGGGATGCCGCCCCAGCCGCAGTCGTAGATGCCGATTCGGACGCTGTCTGGGGTGCGGGTGACTTCGACGATGAAGGTGCCGCCCGACCTGCCGCTGCCGGTGTGCCGGACGGCGTTCCCGGCGAGCTCGGTGACAATCAGCGCGGCGTCTTCCCGGCACCACGCGTCGGCCAGCAGGAACCGGACGAAATGGCGAGCATGGGGGATCTGGTCGAGTGCGCCCATGAAAGTACGCCGCCAGATCAGCCGGCCGGGTGGCATGTCGATCATTGCCCGTACATGTACGGGAGGCACTTCGCCGGGGGCGGCGAGAGAGAAGTCCGGGTCTCGCTGCGGCGGTACGAACGCGGGGGCGGGCTGTTCGGTGACGGTCTCGATGAGACGGGACAGATAGGGCATGGGATTCCTAACAAGGGCTCTGGCTGCCTCCGAGGTGTTCGACCATCGGAGGGTTGTGAACAGTGGCTGTTCTCCTGCACGCAGAACTGTCCCTCGGCGCCACTGATCAGCGAATCCCCATCTCCGGCGTATCGATTACCCGCGTCGACACTCCTCTGAGCTGGGCGAATGCCCTCTGACGGCGTGTCCATATCCCCGGGACCGGTGCCGGTTGCTCCCGCTTTCTGTGCGTAGCGTAACCGGTGATGTACGATCCGTGCGCAATCGCAGGTGACGGAGGTGTGCGGATGTCCGGTGAGGGTTACCGCGTGCTGCTTCGGGCACGCGCCCGTAGCGCGGAACTACGCGCCAAGGGCTTCACCTGGGACCAGATCGCCGACGTGTTCGCGCTCGATCACGGCGTAAGCCCGCTGAGGCTGTACCGGCTCGCCTACGGCCGCACCGCTGCCGAAGTCGTCAGCCTGGTCAACGACCTCGACCCGGTGGGCACAGCCTCGTTGCGAGAGGCCCGGCTGTACGACTTCGAGGCTTGGCCGGACGGTGGACGTAGGCCGCCCGCCCGGTGCCTCGTCACCTTGGCCCGGATCTACCAGACCCATGCGGCCAGGCTGGTCGCCGACGAAGCTCGGATGTCCTACAGCGTCAAAGACCGGGAACTGCTCGACGCTACCGACCTGCGCCATCTGGACGAGAACCGGCCACCGGCGCCCTGCCCGGATGGCGGGCGACGTGTCAGCATGGATGCGAGTGCGGGTGCCCCGCTCGCCGAATCGGCTGTGGACACGTCGGCGTGCGTGGAACTCCTGCGTGCCATCGGCATCGAGGAGGCCGACGTGAGGCGACGTGAGCTGCTGTTCGAGCTGGCACTTGCGTTCGGAGGCACTCAAGCGCTGCGCCTGTTGCGCATACTCGGCCCCGAGGAGGAGCAGCGCCTTGGCCAGGTCGTGCGATCGGCGAGTCGGGTGGATCCGCAGACGGTGGCGACCTTCGAGAAGCTGACCGCGTACGCGCGAGAAGTGGACGACGGCCACGGCCCCGCCGACTTGCTGCCTGCCGTGAACGGACAGCGGAACGCGTTGGCCCAGATTCTGGCCCGCGAATTGATGCCACAGGCGTTGCGTGGTCGCCTGCTCGCGTCGTACGGACAGTTGTCGCAACTGGCCGGGTACCTCGCCTACGACCTGCTCGACGTCGCGGCCGCTCAGCGGGCGCTGAATGAGGGATTGCGAGCGGCGCTGGACCTCGGGGACCCGACGCTGATCGGTTATCTGCACTGCTGGCTGGGGAGCATGGCCGCTTACCAGCAGCGCGCAGCCCTTGCCCTGGATCACGCGTTCGCGGCTCGCGGCTGGGTCGCCAGGTCACCGAGCCGGCTGCTTCGCGCCATGAACGAGTCTGTGCTGTCCGCCGCCTACGCGGCTGCCGGGGACACGACCGCAAGCGCCCGTGCGCACGACAACGCACTCCGGCTGGCTGGAGACCCGAAGGGTGAGGGGGACCCCGCCTTCCTGTACTGGATCTCGCCCTCGATGCTGGATTCGAAGGCGGCCATGTCGCTGGTCCGGTTGAGGCAGTCGGGTGCGGCGGTTGCGGCTGCACAGCGCACGCTCGCCGGGCTCGATCCTCGCTTCAAGGTCGATCGTGGATTCGCCCTCACGCAGTACGCCACGGCCCTGACCCTCGCCCGGGAGATCCCCGAAGCCACCGCGCGTCTGTCCGAGGCGGCCGATATCGCCGCACAGCACACCTCGGCTCGCCTTGCGCATCAGATCGCCCAGGCGCGGGCCGGCCTGCAACCGTGGTCAGACAGCCGACACGTCAGTCGGCTCGACAAGACCCTGCAAGCCCGTGGTCTATCGGGAATGTGATGCTCAGCTTGGTGAGTAGCGGCAGATAAGAACTATCGCCGCCTCGGCCTTGATGAGCTCTTATATGGCTTCCTTCCGTCGCAGAGGATTTCGATACCCGAATAAGGCCAAGATGTCGCTGGGAGGCAAGATTACGAGCGTCATCGACAAGGCTCTGAGTCGCAACCACCGATAGAGGTAGTGGAGGGGGAGGGTGATTTAGATCCGATCTCCGCCATCGTCAAAGCCAAGCCGGCGAGGAGACTATTGGCGCTTACCGGTTCCAGGTTGGCCTGCTGGGAAGTCTGTGAATATGGATTCGCCTGGCACCTCAGGTATCTCTGGTAGAAAAACCTTCCGGTAAGAAGCCTTGGAGTCAACAGCGACATATCGGGGTAAGCTATTTAAATATGCTCCGGGGCGCCCGCGACGTCGAGGACTCTCGTCAAGGGCCGCCACCGCTCGTGGACCATAAGCTACTCCGGTCACAAAACCTACCGCCCACGTTACATCTCTCCAGAGGCCATACACTTCAAGAGCGTCTTCGGGTAGAAGGACCCGCCTTGGTGTCGCATCGTGGCGAAACTGAAGTAGGGAGATTCATAGCCTACGACTTCCTCCTGTAAACCATAATTGTATTGAAGGCCAAGATCCCTCTTCTGCTAGGCGTTTTGCCTTCCGTTTTGGCATCTGGTCGAGATGCTCATCAAGCAGGAGCTCAGCCAGCTTGCAATTACTCGTGCCATAAATTCTGGACATGCTTGCCAGCAGATCCAAGCGTAGTTTTTGCAGAGCAATCGGATCGGCGGGAATCGGAACTAGCGCTTTGTGGTGATCGGGCTGTGGCGACGTGCTATGCGGCAGATGCGTATCGGGTCTGGAGTAACCCAAACAGCGAGGCAAGGCCAATCGGGCTTCTGGTTCATCAAGTTCTCCGTCGGTAGCCACTCTAAGCGCCGAGAATTACGCAGCTGCGATGATCTCGATGGCTTACGGCCCATACCAGTAATGGTGACGTTCTTGAGCGACGTGCCGTAGTTTCTCTCGCAAGGTTTCTCGACTCCGACCCCGGGTCTTCACTGCATGACAATTTGGGCACAGGGCAATCATCAACTCGGGGTGGTCTCTGCCGCCCTTAGCGTGATCATCGATATGATCTATGTCAAGAATGGCGCCGCCGCGATCTGTCGTTTCCGAGGGTGCTCCAGGGTTCTCGCAATTGGGGTTTTCGCACTTATTTCTGCAGCGAAGAATAACGGCTCGCTTCGCATAATAACTTCGGGGGCGTCTAGGTGAATCGTTTGTATCCTTCTTCGGGTCGAGGCCCTGTTGCTCGAACTGTTCCGCCTGCTGGCACAGATATCTGTACTCGGCGCGCTTGCTGCGGCGCTGAAAGTCCTCCCGGTCGAGTCGGATGGGCAACAGAATGGGTTCTTCGGGGTCAATAGCGAACGGAGGTGTTGGTAGTTCCGATTGAAGGTCTTTGTTAGGTCTCCTCTTAGCCATCTCTGAGACTCGGTCGACCATGATTTGACAGCTGTCCAGTGATGTTCGAATTTCTATGAGAAACCTTCGCTGGCCATCGCATTCACCATCGCAGCGCCAGTATATGTCCCAGGCTTGGGCGTCCTCGAAAATAACTCCTTTAGTGAGTTGTGCCCATCTCCGAAATCGAGGTTCAGGATGCTCTGCCAGCAGCCGAATCTCTGTACTTAGCGTGAGTGTAGGCGCCATTCCCCACGAGATGCGGCGCGCGGGACTGTGCGGCCTATTATCCCAGATCGCTAAATCGAAAAAGCTCTCCGCGACGTCCGCGAACTCTGGTCCTGCAGTCTTCTGGCATGGGCACATCAACTGTTTATCAAACAGTACTAGGCCATTGCTGGACATGACGCAAATGTCGATGGCGCGGCCACAACAATGGGAAGGTTCAACGGCAAAAAAGGCACTGGCTGCTCCAAGCCCGAGCACCTCCCTAGCCCACATCCCTGCCTCTTGTCGTTCGTAATCCACCAGCCATTCAATGGGTTCCACTCGCCTGGCGTCTTGCCTTCGATAAAGGGGGAGATGTCGATAGCCGACTCCAGATCGCCAGGCCAGAAATGCGTCCGGCTCCTCCCTTTGGTTGGGCCATAAGTTTGCGGCCCTTAGCTCATCAAGGGTGGCCAAATACGAAGGCTGCTCGCCTGGCGGATAAGATGTAAGGTCTGTGAGTCTCGCGCCATTGATGTAAATGCCCATCAAATGCCGCGCTTCGAATGGCGGGGACCGTGACCGGGAGGTGGGTCGAGCGGCGTCTGGTAAGGCTTACGCCCGGCGATGGCGTCCTGCATCGCGTCGTAGATCTCCAGGATCAGCCGCTTGGTGCGATATTCACCGTACTTGGCCTCGTCCTTGCGCTTGACGATTGGGAACGTCTCCATGATGTAGTCCGCATCGTCGCGCTTGATCCCATAGAGGTGGAAGAATGCCGCGTCGAGTTCCGCCCGAAGCAACGCTCGCCGCTCCTCATCCCAAATAAACGGTGCCCCCTTGTCTCCCATGTCTCGGGCGAACGATTCCATGTCGTATGCCGTATAGGACAGCTCCACCATGCGAGTCTTGATCCAAAGGTTCAGTCGCGATCGCACTTCCCACGGGCAATGCTGCTCGTACGCGTCCGGTGGTAGCACAGCCAGCTGTGTTATGTAATTGAAGGTGAAGTTCGTGCCGGCAACTTTTTGGCGCGCTACGAAATCTAGGACCACAGACGCTAAATTTGCGTACAGAAGCTCCGCGTTCTCGTGGTGTACGAGGGCGAGCGGGAAGCTGTGTGCCACCCCGGCGACGGGAAGTAAGCCACAGATTAGTGTCCGAATATTCGCGCTTCGGGCTATATTCCTCCAGCCCATAAGCCATTTCTTCTGCCAGGATCTGGCGGCGAGCCTCGACCTTACTTCGTCTTCCGGGACCCAGTACTGCGGTAGCACGGAGTAGGTTGGGTCATTTTTCTGTTCAGGAGTTGATCGGGGGAGTGTCCCAACGTTGAGTTCAGCTTGGGTGGCATTTGAATAAGTGCTGAACCGGTGGTCAAAGTGGTGCACCATCTTTGACTCGTACAGCGGAAGGAGTCGCTCGCCACCCCGCACGAGGAGGTTGCCCTCAAGCCTCCATCCGTCGGCAAGCATCGACTCCAAGGTCTCGCCTGCGGACGCATTGGGGCGGAAGAGATTGGAGTCGTTAGCCATGTGCAGCATCGCCTGGAACGAGAGGCCCCAGGGGTTGATGCCCTCACCGCCAGCACCGTCTCGCCACAGCACGGGGACTCGGCGGTAGATGCCGATGGTGATGTCCGCGTTCCGCTTGTGGTCGAAGACCGGGCACGTGCCGGTGTTCGGGTTCAGCCTGGTGATGTCGTCGGGCGTAAGTGTGAACTGACGATCGCTGATCTGGATTGGCTGTCGGAGCCGGAAAGCCAGGTTAATCTGCTTCTCTGGAGACCGACGACCCGTCCCGGTCCACAGGCAAAACCGGAACGAGTGGTGAACCTGCGCGAAAATCCTTTGTTCATTCTCGAAATCGTAGAGTGAGGCGAGCGTCTTTGTCGTCACCATGTCCTTGAAGAAGAACTGGGTGGTGGCATCGGTGGCGATGCCGGTGGGGAGCACCATGCCGACTCGGCCGTACGGCGAGGTGATCGAGCGGCCGGTCTCGGCGAAGACGGCATAGGTGTTGATGTCGCCACGGCCGGTCAGCGGATAGCGACCCGAGTCCCGCAGCAGCAGTGACCAGCCGTCCGCCTGACGCAGCACATTCGAGAACTCGGCGAAGAGGTTCCGATCAACCTCATCCTTGCTGGTCGCGAGCGCCGCGATGGCCTTCTTACGTGCCGCCGCATTCTTGGCGTTCGCCACGGTTGCGTTCCGGCCGGCAAAGAACTCCTTCTCCTGGATCTTCACTCGCTCCCACGGCGGGTTGCCGAGGACGCAGGTGAAGCCGCCGGACCAGCCGGTGTCAGGGTTGACGTCCCCGGACTTGCTCTCGCGGAAGACCTCGGGGAACTCCAGGTGCCAGTGGAAGAAGCGGTACTGCTCGACCAGCCGCCGCAGTTCCTCGGCACGGTCGTCGGAAAGCGCCGTGCCGGCCTCAAGGCTGCGGATGGTGGCGGTAGTGATCGCCTCGGGCGCGTCGGCGTGCTTGCGCCAGACGAACGCGGCGCACCACGCGTCCGCGACCAGGCGCTTCCGCTTGAGGTCGTCCGAGTTCTCCAGCTCGTGGAAGCGCCGTTCCTGCTCGCGCACATCGGCGACGCTGGAGACCCGGGTGGCGGCCAAGGCGAGCACCTGCTCGGCGAGCTTCTGGTTGCCCGGCAGCTCCTCTTCGTCGAACAGGGACTCCTGCGACCCCCGCGACCCGCGGCCGGCCTCACGCGAGACGTACTGAACCTCGCGCGCATTCCGCTTCTTCAGCTCGCTGGCGACGGGCCTGTCGTCTCCCTCGATCGGCTTGAACGCGCCGTCCGGGATTCCTGCCGCGATCAGCCGCGGCGTGGTCCCCAGCAGTGCGTTGCCGACCTTGATGTGGGCGTCGAGGAACGCCAGAGGCTTGCCGGGCTCCAGCGACTCGATCCACAGCGACACCTTGGCCAGCTCGGCGGCAAGGGGGTTGATGTCCACGCCGTAGATGCACTGTGCCACGACCTTCCGCATGGCCTCGCGTACCGCCGACGGCACCGGCTCCTCCTCGCCGGTCACCATCGCCGCGTACCGCTTGGCGATGCGCCGAGCCGCGGCGACCAGGAAGTGCCCCGACCCACAGGCCGGGTCGCACACCGTGATTTTCAGCAGATCATCCGGGGACGTCGCGTGCTCCTCGATGACCGGGTCGAGCGCGGTGTCCAGCAGCGACTCGATCAGCGAGCCGGGCGTGTAGTACGACCCGGTCAGCTTGCGGTCGTTGCCGGAGACCTTCTCCTTCAGCTCGAACTTCGGCCCGCTGCCGTTCGTCTCGGCGTACGGCACGAGCTCCAGCAGCGATTCGTAGATGCTGCCCAGCTCCTCGGCCCCGAGGTGCTGGTAGTCGACGTCGCGCGGCCGGCCGTCCTTGGCCCGGACCGTGCACATCTTCCGTACGGCGGTGAGCAGCGCGTTGTTGGGCAGGTTGGCCCGCAGGAGCTGGTCGGGCCGCGGCTCGTCGGTCAGCACCGGGGGACCGCCCGCGACCCGGAAGAACAGGCCGCCGAGGCCGGGCAGGGCGATCTCGGGCTGCCCGTTGTCGCTGCCCAGCCCGGCGATCACCATCGCGGTCGCCCGCCACAGGTCGCTGTGCCAGTCGCCGCTGCGCCGTACGGCGAGGCGGCGCAGCCGGCGGCTGGAGAAGTAGTCGGTGTAGCGGTCCTTGGCGTCCTGCGGCGCGGCCGGGTCGAGCAGCGCGCCCCGGTCCTCGGCGACGAAGATGAAGATGAGCTGGTAGACCAGCCGCAGGAGCTCGTGGTGGAACTCCTCACGGCTGAGCCGGCCCGAGGCGAGCTGCTCGCGCAGCTTGGGATTGGCGAACAGGAAACCGGTGCCGAGCGCCTCCAGGGCGTCCTTCACGCCGTCGCGGAGCTGGTCGCGGGCGCGCAGGCCGGTCTCGGCGGCGAACGCCCGCCACTTCTCCAGCCAGCAGTCGGCATAGGTAGGCGTCGCGTCGTCCCCGGCGATCAGCTCGAAGCGCGAGGCGTGCAGCAGCGTGTAGAGCAGCACGAACTCGGCGTACAGCTCGCCGTCGAAGATGGCCTCCAGGTCGAACTCGACGTACGCCGAGCCCACCAGCGACGTGGAGTCGCGCAGGATGCGCAGCCGCCGGCCGTTGGACAGCACGCCCCACAGGTGGTCGTCCGACAGGTTGAGGAACTCCTGCAGCATCGACTGCGGCGCGCGCTTCGACACGCCGGGCACGCTCTTGTCGAGCTCGGTGTGCCACCCGAGCAGGTGCATCGGCACGGTGTTCCACAGGTGGGAGACGGGGAAGTCCTTCCCGGCCACCTGCAAACCACCACGCTGGTACGGCACCCGGCCGAAACCCAGCTCCTGCAGCAGTACCAGCAGCCAGCGATCCCGGGTGAGCGACGTCGCCGAGTCGCCCTCCGGGAGCTTGGCCAGCCGATCCCGGAAGGCCCGGTAGGCGCCGAGCAGGTAGTCCCAGCGGCGGCTGGCCGCGTCGCCGAGCCGTTCCGACGCGGCGAGGTGATAGTCCTCCGGCCGCATGCCGGGCAGCTCCCGGTCGGCGGCGGCGATCCGGGACAGCACGTCCTGCGGCAGCAGGCTGCCCTGGACGTCGACGGCGAGATAGGCGGCGTTCCTCATCGGGCACCACCCGCCGGGAGGTAGACGTACATGCCGAGCACGTCAGCGGGGTGGTTGGGGGTCACCTTCAGTCCTCTCGTTCCCGCGCCGATCGCGCCACGCACGCGCTGGTGCGACTCGGCCAGCCGGGCGGCCAGCCCGTCGCCCACGGCGTTGAGGGCCGCGGCGAACCCGGGGGCCAGCTCGCGCACGACGGTCCCGGTCTCCTCGTTCTTGGTCTCGACGACGAGCTCGCCGATGGCCCGTTCGGCCGTACGGCGCACCAGCTCGGGCAGCGTGTTCTCCGGCGCGGCGGCGAGCACGGCCTCGATCTCGTCTTCGGTGAGCCACTCACGGTCCGCGCCGCTGCCCCGGTAGCCGAGGACCTGCGCGTCCTCGGCGACGATCGTCCGCGGGCCGGAGGTACGGCCCGGCAGCGTGACGTGGAAGCGGTAGCGGACCAACAGCAGCACCGTGCGTACGGCGACCACGCCGGTGCGGACGACCCCGCAGCGCCGGGCCGGGCCGGTGCCGTCGAGCGCGCTGTCGAGCACGGTCCTGGCCAGCGCGCGGACCATCGGGTCGGTACGCACCAGGGCGTGGCTGCCGGGCGGCGCCGGAATGTCCGGATGGAAGCTCAGCGTCTCGGCTTTGCCGTCGAAGCCCAGCCCGAGCGCGTTCCGCACGGACACCGGAAGCTGCCGGGTGTCGGCGCGGAAGCCGTCCGGGTGGGCGTCGATGATGGCCCCGAACCCTGACATCGCCTCGCGGGTGAAGCGGGACACGTCGGCGGAGCTGCCGAGGGCGGCCCGGATGTCGGCCACCTCCAGCTGCACCTCCTCCAGCTTCACGCCCAAGTGGGCATACTTGGTGAGCGCCTTCGACTCGCGGTCGGCGGCGCTCTCCCAGGCCCGGTGCATCTGGTCGCGGGTCCTGGTCACACCGAGGTCCAGGTCGAGCTGGTCCTGGTTGTCATCGCCGCGCAGCAGCAGGCCCTCGACCAGGGCCTTGATGACGTCGTCGCCGCCGGTCGGGACGGGCACGGCGACGCCGGTCTGGTGGGCGATCGTGCGGTGCTTGCGGATGAGCACGTCGAGGACGACCCCGTCGATGCCGTTGTCGAGGCCATACATCGTGACCGCGCGCACGATCCGGCTGCGCTGGCCGAACCGGTCGACGCGGCCCTCCCGCTGCTCGTGCCGGGTCGGGTTCCAGGCGAGGTCGTAGTGGACGACCGCCTGGAAGCTCTCCTGCAGGTTCACGCCCTCCGACAGACAGTCGGTCGCCACCAGCACATGCCGGCCGGGCGTGCGGGCGAGGTCCTCGATGGCCTCCTGGCGGGCCTCCGGCGGGAGCTGCCCGGTGACGTGGCGGACGTTGGCCTTTTTGCCCAGCGCCTTCGCCAGGTGCTCCGCGACGTACTCGGCGGTCGGGATGAACCGGCAGAACACGATCGGGTCGTAGCCGTCCGCGAGCAGCGCCTTGACCTCGGTGATGAGCGCCGCGAGCTTCGCGTCGGCCTGCGGGCCCTCGATCGCGCGGAACCCACGCGCCAGCCGCTTCAGCCGGTCGCCGTCGTCCTCCTCGCCGGTACGGCCGCCGGCCGCGGCGTCGATGCCCTCCAGGGCCTCCTCGTCGGTGAGGTCGAGGACGCTGGACCGGCCGAGCTCGTCGGCCTCGTTCTCGGTCTCCGCGGCGGCGGTCGCCGACCTCGTGTCAAGAGTGGCCGCGGCGGCCCGGGGGGAGGAGGCCACCGAGCGCAGCAGCGCGAGCGCCGACCACCACGAGACGCGCTGCCGCAGGCCGCTGCCGGGCTTGCGGACGGTCTCCCGGGCGTAGGCGAGCACCTGCCGGGCGAGCTTGCCGTACTCCCCGGTCAGGGTGTAAGAGACGTCGCGGACCTGGCGGTCCTTGGGAAACGGCGTCTCCTCGTCGAGGTAGCGGCGGATGTCGCGGCGGCGGCGCTGCACGAAGTGCCTGGCCAGTTCCTCCCGGCCCTTCACCGTCTCCAGGTCGAGGGTGGCCAGCTTCGGGTCGAGCAGGCCGATGAGGTCGCGGAAGGCGTCCTCCTTGCCGCTATGCGGGGTGGCGGTGACCAGCAGCATGTGCCGCGTGGCGTCGGCGGCGAGCTCCTGAAGGAGCCGGTAGCGCAACTGGCTCTGCTTACCTGACGACGACCCGGACGCCACGCAGGTGTGTGCCTCGTCCACGATGACCAGGTCGGGGCAGGTACGGACGAACTGTTGGTAGCGGCGGTCGGACTTGATGAAGTCGAGCGAGACCACCGTCACCGAGTGCCGGTCGAAGATGGACTCGTCGAGCCGCAGGTCGCGCTCCAGCCGGGTGGCGGTGGACGGCAGCACCAGCGTCGCCTCGATGGCGAACTTGTCGCGTAACTCGGCCTGCCACTGCTCAGCGAGTGCGGGGGAGCAGAGCACGGTCAGCCCGCTCGCCTCGCCGCGCTCCAGTAGCTCCTTGGCGATCAGGCCGGACTCGATGGTCTTGCCGATACCGACGTCGTCGCCGACCAGCAGCCGTACGGTCGGCATGCGCAGCGCGAGCAGCAGCGGAACGAGCTGATACTGCCGCGGCTCCACGGCGATCGACGCGAGCGACCGGAACGGCCCGGCGCTCGCGGTGAACCCGATGCGCAGCGCCGTACGCAGCAGCCCGGCGGCGGCGTTGTCGCCGACCTCGTCCGGCGTCGGCGGCGGGAATGTCGCCTCGGTGACCTCGTGCGTGAACAGGCAGGTGTCGAAGTCGGTGTCGCCGTTCAGCGGGCGCGCGAAGAGGAACTGCTCACCACTGTTGGGCTGCACGACCCACTCGCGTCCCCGGGCGCTCACCAGGGTGCCGACATCGAACTTCATCGGCCGCTCCGTCCGGTGCCGAAGACGCTCGGATACCTGCGCACGATCTCGTCCCACTCCTCGTCGTGTCGGAACCTGATGACCAGCCACCCCAGGTCCATGAGGCGGTCTTCCGCCTCCACGTCACGCTCGGCGACGTACGGAGCGTCGTGGTGGGGGCCGTCGATGAAAACAGCGATATTTCCGCCCTTGGTGCGGTAAATGAAGTCGGGCCTCGCCCGGGCTTCGGCGACCAGCTCCTGTGCGCCGTCGGGCAGGCGGTAGTCGCCGGCCTGGAGGAAGCTCACGAAGCTGCGCTCCAGCTGGCTGTCGGCGGACTCGTGCAGCGCGCCGGCGTGTTCCTCGGCCGTACGGTGCTCGCCCGTCGGCTCCGCGGACGACCCGGCCAGCTCCCGGAGGATGTCCACCACACGCAGTCGGTCGATCTGCTGGTGCCAGCGCTGGTTGGAGTAGGCGAGCAGGCAGTCGTAGCAACCCCGCTCGCACCGCTCGCGGGCGCCGTCGGCGCGGTCGCGGTCCTCGCCCGTCTCCGGGTCGACGTGGATGATCTCCAGCGCGCGACGGGCCACCCTGGACAGCGCGGCCTTCTCGTCATGCAGCCGGCGCAGCACGCCCGCCCCGCCCTCGGCGCTCTCGATGAACAGCATCCGGCCCCGGCTGTGCGGGTCGGGCAGCGGTTCGCTGGTGAGCTCGGCGTCCTCCAACTGGAACTCCGCCTCGATGCCGCGTTCGAGCGCGTATCGCAACGTGACGGCGACGGTCTCCTCGACCGGCGCCGCCAGCCGGAAGACGAGGATGTTCTTGTAGTCCTCGACGTAGGGGACGACCTTGGCGACCCGCTTGGCCTTGTCGAGGGGCAGCAGGCCCTCGTCCTCGGGCGCCTGGTTGTTCGCGTCCGGGTCCTTGGCCCACCGGCCGCGCACCGGGTCGAGCCAGTAGCCGATGTCGTTGCGGTTCTTCCGCCCGCGGCGGCCCTGGTTGATGACGCGCACGGTCGCGGTGTCGCCGTAGACCAGTTCGGCCGCCTGGTCGCCCGCGCACATCACCTGTGCTTCGAGGCGCCCGGGGCGGAGGCCGTGATCGCTGAACTCGTAGGTGATCTTCAGGTCGAAGCCGGCCCGGCGGCGTTCCTCTTCGTCCGAAGAGATGCGCTGTCTGCGGACGGTTTCCACGGTCTGCAACTGCATCAGGCCGGACAGCGACTCTCCGGAGAGCTCGCTGTCGCACTCGTCGCACTTCTCGACGCCGGCCTGCCGGTCGTACCAGTAGCCGCAGCCGGAGCAGATCCTGGCCTCGGAGGTGGTGACCTCGCCCTCGTCGCCCGTGGGCACCTGGATCTTGGCGACCTCGTACCGGCGGCCCTCGTGATAGATCAGCGCGCCGGGGCCGAACTCGTTGATGGCGATGAAGCGGGGGCGCTGGATGTAGTCGGCCTTGTGCCGCTCGCCCGGGATGTACGCGGCCAGCGGCAGCCGTGGGAAGGAGTAGCCCGGCAGGAAGCCCTCGGAGGCGAAGTAGCGGTAGGTGTAGAAGTCGCTGAACTGCCGGTCGGTGTCCTCGTTCTTCAGCAGCCGGAGCTGGTTTTCCGCCTGCTGCCGCCGCCGCTGCGCGGTCCGCTTGTCCTCGGGTGACGAGGAGTGGTCCATCACCCTGCGGTTCTGCTCGCGCTGCTCGGCCACCGCCGCCCGGAACAGCCCCCGCCAGCGGTCGCAGGCGGCGTCGAAACGCTTCGCCGCACCGCGTACGGTGTCCTCGATCCAGTCTTCGTCCCACTTGGTCCCGGTGACGCCCTCGCCTGTGAGCACGCCGGCGAGGACGTTCGTGGCCCGCCGCACGGCACGGCGCGCGGCGGCCTGGTCCTCCAGTTGCGTCCGCAAGTGATCATGGATCGGTAGCTCGGCCTCGTTGGAGATGTCCAGCACCTCCGGCATCCGCGAGTGCAGGGAGGCGCCGGTCTCGGCCAGCCAGATGGCGTGGACGTGTGAGCGGACCAGGTCCTGGTTGGCGAGGTCCAGCCGCGGCGGCCTGACGCTCCCGGCGACCATCAAGTCCGAGCGTCGGAAGTAGTACTGGTCGTGCGGGCTGCCGGTGGAGCAGTAGGTGGTGATCAGCGCGGGCTGGCCGCTCCGTCCCGCACGGCCCGAGCGCTGGGCGTAGTTGGCCGGAGTGGGCGGCACGTTGCGCATGGCGACGGCGTTGAGGGTGGCGATGTCCACGCCCAGCTCCATCGTGGGCGAGCAGTACAGCAGCGGCAGCGGCACCCCTTCGCGGAAGAGCCGCTCGCGCTCCTGCCGTTTCTCCGACTGGACCTGCGCGGTGTGCTCGGCCGCCTGGATCCCGGCCAGTTCTCTCGCGACGCTTGCGTACAGGTCCTTGAAGAACTCGCTGACCCGGGCGCCCACCTCCGGGTCGACCGTCTTGCGCAGCGGGTCGGGCGCGCCGCTCTTGCCGTCTCCCGCCCGCCAGATCAGCTCGGACGCCTTGAGCCGGTAGCCGACGGCGCCGTCCCGGGTCTTGTCCACCTCGGTCAGCAGGCCGTACTTCTCCAGCGCCCAGAGCAACCGGGCGATGACCTCCTGAGCCTCCTCGACCGTGAGCTGCGCCTGACGGTTGGGGAAGGCGCCGTGCCGGCGCAGGTAGCGGCCGAGAGATGAGCGGCTAGTGAAGTTGATGCGGTTCCTGCTCTGGCCGGGCCGGCCCGGCTGGGCGAAGACGGTGGCGGCCTCGACCCGCCCATCCGTGTCGCCCAGCGCCCACACCCCGGTCAGGTGCTGATCGGACTGGTTCAGGATGCGCTCGTAGCCCTCCAGGGTCAGGAGGTCGACGTCCACCGCCAGCGCGCGGCGCATCTCGTCCAGGACGATGCGGGACAGCTCGGCGCGGTGCGCGGGATCGTCGTCGCGCAACACGGGATGGGCCCGCGCCCAGAACTCGTCGTCCGCGGCGATCTCGTCGAGGGCGACATAGTCGAAGCGCAGCAGGCCGGTCTGCTCCAGGTTCGGCATGGTGATGCGCCAGCCGCGCGTCAGGTCCACGTAAATGGAGTAGGAGAGCGAACCGCGTAGCGCCTTCAGCACGTGCTCCCGCTGGCCGAACTTGACGTCGGGGTTCCGCGCGAAGGCGGCCATCGGCAGGTCGAGCGCCCTGGCGACCTTCTGGGCGATGTCGTCGTGCCGCAGACCTTCGGCACCGGCGGCCTCGGCGGCCCGGAACAACGCGCCCCGGACCTGGGTGACCTGCACGAAGTCGTTGAGATGGCCGGCCTGCAGGCTGGCGTCCTGCCGGTTGTCGACGAAGGTCAGCAGCTTGCGTGCCCGCTCGTCGAGCTCGGTCTGGTGGCGCAGGTTGCGCACGATGCTCGTGCTGATCAGCGACATCGCCGAGCTGCGGCCCTCGGACGCGAACGTCGCCAGCTTGGCGAAGTCCTTGCCACGCAACTGCTCGTACGACACCCGGCAGCGCAGACAGAACCGGAACGGCTCGGGGAAGTACCAGGCGCGCTGTCCTCCCCCCGAGGGAACCTCGCTGCCCCCGGCGCCGAGCCAGATCTCCCTGGGCAGGTAGGGGCGCTGCGTGAGACGGACCTGGGTGCCGCCGTCCGACGACCCGAACAAGGAGTCGGAGGCCGACGGCTCTAACCAGGAGTCGGGCAGCCTGCCCGCGGCGACGGGATCATCAGGCCAGGGATGGTCGGAGCTGATGTAGAGATAGCCGTTGGCGGCCTCGCCGCCGGCGACGTTCGCCTCGTGCCTGGGCTCGTACGTGCCGCTCTTGTGCTTGCTGACGACCAGGTAGTCCTGGCCGCATTCCCGGCAGAAGGCCAGCGGGAACAGCATCTTGTCCCGATGGCCGGGGACGCTGACCTGGTACTGGCTGGTGATGTGCCGGGTGTCCTCCGGCTCCAGGCTGACGTAGACCGTGTCGCCCTTGGACAGGAACTGGTGCAGGCGGAACGCGAACAGCGGGCGGCCGGTCTCCGGATGCCGGGCCTTCGCGCCCTCCTGCAGGAGCTTCTCGATGACCTCCGCGCACTCTTCCGGGCTTCGGCCGCTGAGCTCGGCGAGCTGCCCGGAGGCCTCGGCCACCCGGGTCGGCGTGCGCCGTACGGGCCGGCCGGTGCCCGGCTCGCTGGCCAGGCCGAACTCCGATTCGACCCAGCCGGCGAGCGGGTCGGCCGACAGCTCGGCGTAGTCCCGGCCGGTGCCCGCCCGGTCCATGGCCGCCAGCAGCTCGGCGCCGGTCGGCTGCTGGTCGAGCGTGGCCCTGACAAGGGTCTCCCCGATGATCCGGCCGGGTGTGACCTCCGTGCCGAACAGCCGGGTCGCCACCTGCGCGATGTCCTCCTGCGCGGCGGCGAACGTCTCGGTGGTCGCCATGGTGGCGGAGGTGCCGACGCACTGCAGGCCGGGCGCCGCGCATGCGTCACGGAGCCGACGGACGAGCAGGGCGACGTCGGCCCCCTGACGGCCGCGGTAGGTGTGCAGCTCGTCGAGGACCAGGAACCGCAGGCCCTGCGCCGCCCCGATGAGGTCCTTCCGCTCCGCCGGGCGGGTCAGCAGGTATTCGAGCATCACGTAGTTGGTCAGCAGGATGTCCGGCTTGCGGGCCAGAATCCGCTGACGTTCCTCGTCGCTCTCCTGGCCGGTGTACCGCGCGAACGTGACCGTCTGCTCGTGCTTGGCCAGGCCCCACTTCAGGTATCGCTCGAGCTCCTCAAGCTGGCTGTTGGCCAGGGCGTTCATCGGGTAGACGACGATGGCCTTGACCCGGCCCGGCTCGGGGTTTCGCAGAACGGAGTCGACGATCGGCACCATGTAGGTGAGGCTCTTGCCGGAACCGGTGCCGGTCGTGAGGACGTAGCTCACGCCGTCACGTGCGGCCTCCACCGCCTCACGCTGATGCTTGTGCAGCGTGATGGGACGGTTCCCTGGATCGTTCCCATCAGCCTTGACGCGGAAGAGGCGTTCGCAGGCCGGGTGCAGTAGGTCTGCCTCGACGAGTCCGGCGATCGTGCCGCCACCGGCAAAGCTGGGGTTCAGCGACACCCAGGGATGCGGCCACCGGACTCGTGCCGCACGGTCGTCCTCCAGATGGCGTCGTATCCGGTCGTCACGGACGTGTACGAGCGAAGTCGTGAACTCGTCGTAGTCACCGATCAGTCGCTCGTGTAACTGGAAAACGTCCATGGCCAGGCCGCCGCCCTCTCTGCCCCTCGCCGGGCGTGATGTACGGACTCGCGAATGCTTGAAGGTTTGAAGGCATTGACGATATTGCTTGGTGATCGTGTGGCGCTAGGGGCATGAAGCGAAATGTAACCATGCAAGTAGCGCTCTGTGTCGATATGATCGCGAATCGCGATGGATGTCGTAGCGAGGGGTGCAGATGGCTCGGCTTGGTGTGTACAGGGACTTCTTCCGGCGCTTCCTCAAGTTGGAGAAGCCGGTGCAGGACCAGGTCGTTGAGGTCTTCTCCAAGTTCGAAGAGGCGACATATGCCGGATTGCATCTGGAAACGGTGAAGAACGCCAGAGACGCCCGAATGCGCACAATTCGTATCACCGACTTCTGGCGCGGGGTGGTGCTCGCCCCGGACGAGGGGGACCTGTATGTCCTGCTCAACGTGCTGCCTCATGACAAGGCGTACGAGTGGGCGGCCCGGCGAAGCGTGACGGTCAACGCCGTCACCGGCGTCATCGAGACCCGGGACCTCGTGACGATGAAGGAGCAGGCGCCCCCCACCGAGTACGTCCCCTCGATGGCGACTCCGCTCTTCGTGCATGTGAAAGACGCCGACATGGAGCGGTTGGGAATCGACGCCCAGGTGTTGGGGCTGGCGCGCACCTTCACCAGCGAAGAGCAATTGGAGAAGGCGCAGGGCTTCTTCCCTGAGCAGCAGCACGACGTTCTCGTAGGGCTCGCTTCCGGAATGACCGTAAATGAGGTTTGGGCCAGTATTCCTGCTCCCGTCGCCCGGTCGGAGGAGATCGACACGGAGGACGTGGTCGCCGCCGTCGAACGCTCCCCAGAACAGATCCTGCTCGTCAATGGTCCCGACGAGCTGATGAAGGCTTTCAGTCAGCCGTTCGCCCTGTGGCGCATCTACTTGCATCCCTCCCAGCAGAGCGCCGCCTACGGCTCCTTCAGCGGATCGGCCCGGGTTACCGGCGGGCCAGGAACCGGCAAAACCGTCGTGGCCCTGCACCGGGCAAAGCATCTGGCCGAGCAGGCCGAAGGGGACAAGTCGGTCCTCGTGACGACCTTCATCCGCACCCTGCCGACGACGATGGAGGACGCCCTGCGTCAGCTTGTCGATGACGACGAGGTGCTGAAGCGAATCGAGGTGCGGCACATCGACGGTGTCGCCTATCGCATTGTGACGGGTGGCGCGGGGAGCCTCGCCGTGCTCCGGTCGGAGGAGGAGAAGGCGCGCTGGACCAAAGTGGTCCGGAAACTGGGCCTGCCGTCGCGCTTCGACGAAGCCTTCTTGAGCCACGAGTGGCGTGAGGTGATCCTTAGCCAGGGGATCGGCTCGCTGGAGGAGTATCAGCAGACGTCACGTCCAGGCCGCGGTCGCGCCCTGGGACACCTCCAGAAGGCCCAGATCTGGGATGCCGTCAACGCTTTCACCGATGGCCTCAAGGCGGACAAGGTGTGGACGTACGAGACCATCTGCCTTGAGGCCACCCGGCTGCTTGAGGCCGGCGAGCGGACGCCGTACCGGCACGTGATCGTGGACGAGGCGCAGGACCTCAGCCCGTGGCACTGGCGGCTGCTGCGCGCCGCGACCGCCACTGGCCGGGACGACCTGTTCCTGGCCGGGGACACCCACCAGAGGGTCTATGACTACCGGGTCTCCCTCAAGAGGCTGGGCATCGACATCACCGGGCGTTCGATCCGCCTGAAGATCAGCTACCGGACGACCGCGGAGATCCTCCGATGGAGCCTGGAGCTCCTGCAGGGGGAGCGGATCGACGACATGAACGGCGGCCTCGACACGCTCGCCGGATACCGGGCGGACGTGCATGGTGAGGAGCCGCGACTGGACGGTTACCCGACTCAGCAGGCGGAGCTGGAAGGGCTCGTGGCGAACGTACGGCGATGGCTGGATCAGGGCGTCAAGCCCGGCCAGATCGGTGTGGCCGCGCGCTCGAACATGCTCGCCGACCAGGCGATCGCGAAGCTCAAGTCCGTCGGTGTCCTCGCCGCCGCCCTGGCCAAGAAGCACACCGAGGACGCCGTGGCCGTGGGAACCATGCACCGGATGAAGGGCATGGAGTTCCGGTGCGTCGCCGTCATCGGCGTCGGCGAGCACAGTGTGCCGCCCACCTCCGCGATCACGCCGGCGGAGGAGGACATCCTCACCCATGAGCAGGACCTCCAGCGCGAACGCTGCCTCCTTTTCGTCGCCTGCACACGAGCGCGGGAGGAACTGGTGATCTCGTGGCCCGGTCACCCAAGCACATTCCTGCGGCTCTGACCGGCGGGGCTGCCTCTTCGGCCGGTTCCTCGTCGATGCTGCCCTTGTGCGTCCCAAACGGCCAGCCCGCAGAGCCGCTCAGCGGGGGACGATCGGCAGGGTGATGTAGGAGTCCGGGTAGACCTTCTGGTGCTGGACGACCAGGTCCGCCTCGCCGCTGTCGGTGCGGCCGGTGCCGGGGTTGCGGTCGAAGCGGGGGAAGTTGGAGCTGGAGATCTCCACCCTGATGCGGTGGCCCGCCTTGAAGACCTGGCTGGTGGCGACCAGATCGACGACGAACGTCCCGGACGGCACGAGAACCCGGACGATGCCGTCGATCACGCTCATCGCCCGGCCGTCGGGGTGGACGTCGACGAGCTTCGCCGTCCAGTCGGTCGAGGCGGCCGAGGTCTCCGCGTGGAGGGTCACCGACACCGGGCCGGTCACCTCGACGTCGGAGGTCAGCACCTCCGAGGAGTAACAGAGCACGTCGGGCCGTCGTTCCACGTCCCGCTGGTCCTGGGGGCCGACGTTGGTGGGATCGGCCAGCAGGGTCGGGCCGCCCACGGTCGGGACGGGGTCGCGCGGGTCGAACACGAAGACGGCCGGGTCCGCCGCCGAGGGCGGCTCGGGGGAGAGCAGGCCGTCGGCGTGGAGGTAGTAGGGGGTGCCGACGGCCCGCTCCAGCGGCCAGGTCTCCTCGTCCCGCCAGACGCCGTCGCCCATCACGAAGATCCGCACTGCGGGGCCGTCGTCCTTGCCCCGGAGAAAGGCCATCTGCCGCTCCTCCAGGCCGATCGCCTGCGCCGAGGCGGCCGCGCCGAAGAACAGGCGCCCGGTGCCGGTGGCGCCCGGCGCGAGGTGGGACCACGGCCCGATGACCAGCGGGCCGCCGAGGCGGCGGTGGTTCTCCAGCGTCCCCGCGAGGAACAGGTCGAACCAGCCCGCCACGTGCATCACCGGCACCTCGACGCGGTCGTGCCGCAGCGTCTCGGCCAGGCCTTCCCAGTACGTGTCGCGCATCACGTGCGAGGTCCAGTCACCCCACCACGGGATGCCCGGGACGTCCCCGACGGGCAGGGTGCGTACGGCGGTCTCCTGGTCGTCCAGGACCCGCAGCACCTCGCCGAGAGCCGGGCCGACGTCCTCCCCGGCCTCCGCGGCGTGCAGCAGACCGAGCATCGCCTGGAACGCGCCCCAGTTCAGGGCCGACCCCAGCGCGAAGGCCCCGCCGTGATACTTCAGGCCGTCGTGGAAGTCGTGCGGCGTCATCGCCGCGACCACCGCCTTGAGCCCCGGCGGACGGGTGGCCGCCGCCTGCAACGCACACCCGGCGAGATAGGACATGCCGCTCATCACGACCTCGCCGTTCGACCAGGGCCGCGAGGTGATCCAGCCGATCGTGTCGTGGCCGTCGTCGCCCTCGTCCAGCCACGGCCGGAACTCGCCGTCGCTGGTGCCGCGCCCCCGGCAGTGCTGCAGCACGACCGCGAACCCGGCCCGCAGCGCGGGCAGCACCGGCGCCGTACGGAACGAGTCCTCGCCGTACGGCGTGCGCACGAGCAGAGCCGGGAACGGGCCGCCGTCCGCCGGGCGGTGGACGGAGCCGCGCAGGACGGTGCCGTCGCGCATCGGCATGGGGGTGTCGTGCTCGGCGATGACCGGCAGTGGCGAGCGGTTGAGCTTCGGCATGCGGAGTCCTCGGGTCAGGGCGTGATCCGTCCACCGGACAGTACGACGAACCGCCGCACACCGTGACGCTCCGGCACGGCCATACTGGGGCGGTACGGGCGCCTGCCGGAGGCGGCCCGGTGCGGAGCGGGAGAGAGGGACGGGCGTGGTGGGCGACGAGAACGCGGTGGCGCGGGTCCGGGAGATCTGCCTGTCCCTGCCCGAGGCGGTGGAGAAGCCGTTCGGCGGCCACACAGCGCCCTCGTTCCGCATCGGCGACAAGCTCTTCGCCATGACCAGCGAGGACGGGCGGTCCCTCACGTTCAAGGCCGGTCCGGGGGTGCAGCAGGCCCTCGTGGCGTCGGACCCGGAGCGCTTCTTCGTCCCTCCGTACGTCGGCGCGAAGGGCTGGGTGGGCGCGCGCCTCGACGCCGCCCAGGACTGGGCGGAGATCGCCGAACTCCTTGAGGACAGCTACCGGATGATCGCGCCGAAACGGCTGTCCGGGCTGCTGGACCGGCGGCGGGCCGGCGACGCCGGGAACTGACCCACGCACAGGCCGCCGCCACGACGAGAGCTCAGCGCGTGACCTGGTCGAGCAGTTCGAGCAGGTGGTGATAGGTCTTCCCGGTGGCGCGGGTCAGGCCGATCTCGCACGTGCGGTTGACCGACGCGTGGGCGTCGAAGCCGCCTTCGGCCACCGAGGCGGCCTCGGCGCGGGTGGCGGAGGCGGTCAGTTCCGGGTGCAGCAGGCCGCGATCGCCGGCGAAGGCGCAGCACTGCCATCCCTCGGGCACGACGACCTCGTCCGCGACGGCTGCGGCGATCTTCGCGACGTCGGCGTCCAGGCCGAGGCGGGTGGAGGAACAGGTCGGATGCAGGGCCAGCGACGCCCGCTTGCGGCCCTCCGGCGGCTCGGGCAGCCGGGGCAGCACGTGCTCGGCCACGAAGGTCACGGCGTCGACCACCCGGACGGCGGGCGCCGCCGCAGCGGCCCGCCCACCGCCCGCCGCGGCGGCCCGCCCACCGCCCGCCGCGGCGGCCCG